>DATFLG010000001.1:0-2996 GCA_035267985.1 Gammaproteobacteria bacterium
CAGGCGCTTGCCGGAGAAGGTGGCCACCACCTCCGAGAACACCCCGAAGGCCGGCAGAATCAGCAGGTACACCTCCGGATGGCCCCAGATCCAGAACAGGTTGGTGTACATCATCAGATTGCCGCCCATGGCGTTGGTGAAGAAATGCATGCCCAGGTAGCGGTCGAGGCTCAGCAGGGCCAGGGTCACGGTGAGCACCGGAAAGGCCAGCACGATGAGGATGCTGGCGCACAGGGCGGTCCAGGTGAACACCGGCATGCGCATCAGAGTCATCCCCGGGGTGCGCATCTTCAGGATGGTGACCATGAAATTGATGCCGGTCATGAGCGAACCGATGCCGCTCAACTGTATGGCCCAGATCCAGTAGTCCACGCCGGTGCCCGGACTGTAGGCCAGCTCCGAGAGGGGTGGGTAACCGGTCCAGCCCGCCTGGGAGAACTCGCCCACCCCCAGGGACACCATCACCAGCATGGCGCTGACCACCGTCAGCCACAGACTCACCGAATTGAGGAACGGGTAGGCCACGTCCCGGGCGCCGATCTGCAGGGGCACGGCGATGTTCATCAGGCCCACCATGAAGGGCATGGCCATGAAGAAGATCATGATGGTGCCGTGGGCGCTGAAGATCTGGTCGAAGTGGCTGGCGGGCAGGTAGCCGTGGGAGGCCCCCAGGGCGAAGGCCTGCTGGCCGCGCATCATGATGGCGTCGATGAAGCCGCGCAGCAGCATCACCATGGCCAGGACGATGTACATCACACCGATCTTCTTGTGGTCCACCGAACGGAGCCAGTCGTTCCACAAATAGCCCCACTTCCCGTACCAGGTGATGGAGCCCATGATGCCGAAGGCCACCAGCAGGGTGAACGCGACGGCGCCCATGATGATGGGGTTGTCGTAGGGGATGGCTGAAAGTGTCAGTTTACCGAGCATGCCGGGCTCCGCTTCAGGCGTTTGTTTTGGGGCTTGCGGCCTTGGCGGCCTGTTGAGTGGCGGCCTTGGCGGCCTGTTGAGTGGCGGCCTTGGCGGCCTTGTATTTGTGAATGATGTAGTCGAACAGGTGGGGGCGGACGGAGGAGAAATGCACCACCGTCTCGTCGTCGCTGGGTTTCTCCAGCCTGTGCAGGGCGGTCAGATTGAGCGCGCCCTTGGATTGGCCGGCGTCCTTGATCCTGTGCACCCAGGCCCGGAACTTGCCGGGGGTGGTGGCCACGGCCTTGAAGTGCATGTCGGCGTAGCCCTTGCCGCTGAACTGGAAGTTGCGGCCGGTGAACGTGCCGGGCTTGTCGGCCAGCAGGTGCAGCTTGGTCTGCATGCCCGCCATGGCGTAAATCTGACTGCCCAGACGGGGAATGAAAAAGGAGGTCATCACCGTGTCCGAGGTGATGCGGAAGCTCACCGGGCGGTGGGCGGGAAAGACCAGCTGGTTCACGGTGGCGATATGCTGGTCGGGATAGATGAACAGCCACTTCCAGTTCATGGCCACCGCTTCGACCTTCACCGGCTTGTCCCGGGTGGCCAGGGGCTGGTAGGGACTGAGCTGGTGGGTGCCGGTCCAGACGAGGTACCCCAGGGCCATGATGATCAGCGCCGGCACCGTCCACACCACCGCCTCGATCTTGCCGGAGTGGTCCCACTTGGGTGCGTAGTCGGCCTTCTTGTTGGAGGCCCGGTACTTCCAGGCGAACAGGAAGGTCATGGCGAAGACCGGAATCACCACGATCAGCATCAGCAGAAAGGCAACGATGATGATCCACTTCTCGTGGGCGCCGATGGGACCGCTGGGGTCGAGCAGGGCGAAGTGCTTGCTGCAACCGGTCAGCAGACTCGTCGCGAGCAGCGCGATCAGGCCGGCGAGGCGGGAGGAGGCGTGTCTGGTCATTGTCATGGGCCCACTGCAAATTGCTTCGGCCCCCGGGCAAGCAAGCTCCGTACCACTTTATAAGTATTTGCTTTTATAATTTTATAATGACGGTCTGTGTATTAGCCGGTGGTAATACACCACCCCGGTGGTGCAAAGCGCACAGACTTTTGTCAAAGGAAACTAACGGTTTACGCAATCCATGCCAAAACGCGAAGGGCGTTTGCCGGGACCATGGCGCTGCAAAGTGACCCCGCGATTGACAGGTGCATGCAGGGCCTGTGGATTGATGTATCCATGGGCGAAGGGATGGGCCGGCGCGCAACAGTCAGGTCGGGCGCCCCTTCGATCCACGGAAGCGGGGCGGCGTGAAGATCAGCGGCCCGCCCGCGCCCCACGGGTCCGCCACTGGACTAAGCTCACTGGAAAAGGGGTCGGAGTCGAGCGCCGCCTTTTCCCGGAATAATCGACTCCGACCCCCTTTTTCCGCGGAGGGACGCGCCATGGCAAGGAAGCAAGCCGGTGATTTCGACCAGGGCCTGCTGGATCTCTACGACCGCTACGCCCATGACCTGATCAGCCGCCGGGAGTTTCTGGAGCGGGCCGGCCGCTACGCCGTCGCCGGGCTCAGCGCCGCGGCCCTGTTGGAGATGCTCGCCCCCCGGTACGCCTTGGCCGCCCAGGTGGCCCCGGACGACCAGCGCATCGACACCCGCTACCTGGACTACCCGTCACCGAAGGGCTACGGACGGGTGCACGCCTACCTGGCCCGGCCGGCGGGCAAGACGGGCAAGCTGCCGGGGGTGCTGGTGGTGCATGAGAACCGGGGGCTCAATCCTTATATAGAGGATGTGGCCCGGCGCCTGGCGGTGGCGGGCTTCATGGCCCTGGCTCCGGACGGGCTCACCTCCCTGGGGGGTTATCCCGGGGACGACGAGACCGGCAAGCGCATGCAGCGCACCCTGGACCCCGACAAGCTGCTGGCGGACTTCGCCGCCGGCTTTCACTATCTGAAGGACCGGCCCGACTGCACCGGCAAAGTGGGCGTGGTGGGGTTCTGTTACGGCGGCGGCGTGGCCAACGCCCTGGCGGTGCGCCTGCCGGACCTGGCCGCGGCGGTGAGCTTCTACGGGCCCCA
>DATFLG010000002.1:0-2461 GCA_035267985.1 Gammaproteobacteria bacterium
CGGCTTTCGGCTGGAGGACTGACATGCCCCGCCACCCCAGGACGCCGCTGTCGTAATGCCCCGGGTATTTCTGTTGCTGGGAGCGATCAACGGGGCCCTGGCGGTGCTCCTGGGGGCCTTCGGCGCCCACGGTCTTCGCGGGCATCTCCCGCCAGGGATGATGGAGGTGTACCACACCGCTAACCAGTACCACTTCTACCACGCCCTGGGTCTGCTGGCCGTCGGCATGGCGGCGTTCCAGATGCCGGAGTCGGCGGCCCTGCGCTGGTCCGGCTGGCTGATGCTGGCGGGGATCGTGCTGTTCTCGGGCAGTCTCTACGCCCTGAGCGTCAGCGGCGTGCGCTGGCTCGGCATCATCACGCCCTTCGGCGGCACCGCGTTCATCATCGCCTGGCTGCTGCTGGCGGTGGCCGTGTGGCGCATTTCCTGAACCGGAGGGTCGGCGGTGAAAGTCGAAGTCAGCGGTCTGTTCGGCCTGCTCCTGCTCATCGCCGAAGTGTGGGCCATCGTCAATGTAGTGCAAAGCCGCAGCTCCACGGGTGCCAAGGTGCTGTGGACGGTGCTGATCCTGCTGGTTCCGGCCCTGGGTCTTCTCATCTGGCTGGTGGCGGGCCCTCGCAGCGCCTCCTGATGCGCCGCCGTCCCGGCGACGCCCCGCAACGGTGCAGGGCATGATGTCAGGACAGATTTCAACCGCATCGGCAGGGCGTCAGGCCCGTCCTGGGCTACAATAGCAGCCCACCGGATTCCCTCACTTTCAGCGGCGCGCCCATGCTGGATCAGACTCTCACCCTCATTCTTGCCGGCGGCGCCGGTACCCGCCTGTCTCCGCTGACCGCGGAGCGGGCCAAGCCGGCGGTCCCGTTCGGCGGCAAGTACCGCATCGTCGATTTCACCCTCACCAACTGCCTGCATTCGGGGCTGCGGCGGGTGCTGGTGCTCACCCAGTACAAGTCCCACTCCCTGCAGAAGCATCTGCGCGACGGGTGGTCCATCTACAACTCCGAGCTGAGCGAGTACATCACGCCGGTGCCGCCCCAGATGCGAACCGGTGACAACTGGTATGCCGGCACCGCCGATGCCGTGTTCCAGAACCTGTACCTGCTGCAGCGCAGCGGCGCACGCCTGGCGCTGGTGCTGTCCGGGGACCATATCTATCGCATGGACTATGCCGCCCTGCTGGACTTTCACCGGGAGAACCGGGCTGAAGCCACGGTGGCCTGCATGCCGGTGCCCCTGGATCAGGCCGACCAGTTCGGCGTGGTGACGATGGAACAGGACGGGCGCATCAGCCGCTTCGAGGAAAAGCCCGAGGCAGCCCTGCCCCTGGCGGACGACCCCGACCATGCTTTGGCCTCCATGGGCGTGTACCTGTTCGACATGGAGCTGCTGATCAACGCCCTGGGCGAGGATCATCACCGGGAGCAGTCCAGCCGCGACTTCGGCCGGGACATCCTGCCGCGGCTCGCCGGCGGGCACCGGGTTCTGGCTTACCGTTTCGGCGAAGCCCGCGGGCGGGTCACCCCGGACCGCTACTGGCGGGACGTGGGCACGCTGGACAGCTTCTACCGGGCCAACATGGACTTGCTCAAGCCGGTCCCGCCTCTGGATCTGTACCAGCAGGACTGGCCGATCCGCACCTACCAGGGGCAGACACCACCGGCCCGCACGGTACCGGGGGAATCCGGGGACGAAGGCATTTTCATCAATTCCATCATCGCCGGCGGTACCGTGATCGCCGGCGGGCGGGTGCAGCACTCCATTCTGTTCCCCGAGGTCTACGTGGGCGACGAAGCGACGGTGGAGGAATCCCTGCTCTTCGACGGCGTCCAGGTGGGCGACCGGGCCCAGATCCGCCGCTGCATCGTGGACAAGAACGTGCACATCCCGGCGGGCGAGCGCATCGGCTACGAGCCGGCCAGGGACCGGGAGCGCTTCGGGGTGTCCGCCGAAGGCATCGTCGTGGTGCCCAAGGGCTACCGCGTCGAATAGCAGGCTGTTGAAAAACAGCCTGCCAGGCGCCGCAGGGACGCGCCGCGTCATTTCTCGAGCACCCAGGTGCTTGAGAAATGGAGCGAGCCACGGACATGTGCCGCGGCGAAGCCGGTTGAAAAAGGGCCAGGGATGGCCTTTTTCAACATCCTGATAGGCCGTGCCCTGTCTGAAAAAAAACGGGGTGCCCGGGCGGGCACCCCAAGTTCCACGGTAATGGAGGAGAGACGATGAGAGGATCTCTTGAGGAGACGCCTCGCCGTTACCGGGAGCACTATCCGTGCCAGCCGCCCACGGGACAAGAGATCAAAGACTTAGGCCTACATCCCCCGTCAACGGGCCGGCACCGCGCACCAAAGGGGCGCAGAGGGGGCGCCGAAGGGGCGCCGGATCGGCTCAGTGCTCCCGGGTGGCGTGGAACTGCAGCTCAGGCCAGCGCTCGATGGCCAGATCCAGATTCACCCGGGTA
>DATFLG010000003.1:0-6692 GCA_035267985.1 Gammaproteobacteria bacterium
CCGGCCTCGGGGCCGTGGTTGCCCATGTCACCGGTGTCGGTGCCGCCTCCCGAGCCGCGGCCCCCGCTGGTGACCGCGTTCAGGGACCCGAAGCCCGCCTGGGCGCCCACATAGAAGCCGCCGGGCGCGGCGGGCGCCGCTCCGGCGCCGGCCTGGCCCGACCCGGGCCAGGCGGCGGCGGGACGCGCCGCCAGCAGCTGGCTGCCCAGGGTCAGCATGACCTGGTTGCGGTAATAGGCGGTGGCGAAGGTATCGCTGGGCAGGTTGGAGTCGCGGCGCAGGAACCGGTAATCGGCGCCCAGGTACAGGCAGCGGCTCAGGTCGTACTTGAGGCCCGCGCCGGCCAGAACCAGATTCTCGTTGCGGCTCAGCCCCTGATATTCGCTGCGGTCAAAGGCGGCCCGGGCGTTGACCGTCAGGCGCGGGCGCAGCCGGTGCTCGACCCGGGCCCCGATGCGGGTGTTCAGATAGCCGGACGCATCGGGCAGAACCGTCTCCTCCATGGACCGGTCCAGGTAGGCCGTCACCTTGGTGCGGGCCGTGGCGGTCCAGCGCAGGCGGGCGCCGAAGTCGGGTTTGGCCACATCCACCAGTCGCGGGTCGTCGTAGTTCTGGGTCAGGTGGCCCACAAAGGCTTCCCCCCGCAGGCCGGCGGCGGGTCGAAGAAGCACCCCCACGCCGAAGCGCGTGCCGTCGGAGTTGCGCTCGAATCCATGGTCGTCGGGCGTGCTCTCATAGCGCCGCCGGTCCAGGGCCGCCTGGACGAAGGGGGAGAAGCGGGCCGAGAGCCGATAGCTGATGCGGGTCCCCACGGTATAGAGCCGGCGGTTGCGGTCGTTGTTGTTGATGAATCCTCCGGTGGCGGTAGGCACGTTGTCGAAGTTCAGCTTCTCGAAGGTGCCCCCCAGACGCACCGAGGTCCCGCCAAACCGGCGCGCGTACCCCAGATGGGACTTGAACTCCGTATAGACGGTGGGCTCGGTGCCGGCGACCGACTCCGGGGAGCCGCGTTCCTCGTGGTTGCGGCTGACCCGGGCCCCGGCAAAGAGGTTGGAACGGTCGGTGAGGTCGTAGTGGCCCCGGGCTCCCAGCCAGGCGTCCTGGTAGTTCTCGCTGGTATGAGTGGCGTAGCGGCCGATGTCCGCGCCCGCATCGATGTCGAGCTGGTGGCGGGCCCAGTTGGATTTGAGCACGGCGGTGGGAGAGACGATGGTCACCAGATCGCTCTGGGGTGCCACTCCGTGCTGCGGATCGTTGCGGGTGGCGAAGATGTTGTCGTCGTACAGGGCCGAGACGGACAGGCCGGGAAAGAGCCGGAAGCTGCCCACGGGGATCCCCGACGCCTCCGACTGGGGCCGGGTCGGGGTCATGGGCGCCGGCTCCTTGAGCGGGCGCTCGGCGGCGGTGCCCAGTTGATCGGCCGGTGACTGCAGCTCGGACTGGCCGCGGGTTGCGGCGGGCTGCGCGGCCGCCGGCGCGCACAGACTGACGGCTCCCGCAATGCCGGAGATCAATACGACGCCAAGGGTGATCCCATCCGAGGTGATTCTGCCACTCATTGAACGCTTGCCCCTTTACTTGGTTTCTTCGGTTTTGGGTGCGGCGTGCCGGCGCGCGCGTCCACGACATCGAGTCGACGGCCGTGCAGGCTTTCACCCGCCCGACCCATGCTAACGCGGCCGCTTGGTTCGCGGGCTGACCGACGTCAAAAAATGTGTATGGACCGGCCCGTGGGTGCGATCACCCGCTGAGGATGCTACGCCACTGCGTTTGACCGGGGGTGGCCCGGCGCGTTCCCGCTCCGCGCGCCACCGAAAAAAAGGCCACGCGGTTGCGTGGCCTTTCTCTGCGCGCCGGTGTCCGGTTGGCGGCGCTATTCGATCTCCAGAAAGCTGCGCAGCTGCTCCGAGCGCGTCGGATGACGCAGCTTGCGCAGCGCCTTGGCCTCGATCTGCCGGATGCGCTCGCGGGTGACGTCGAACTGCTTGCCCACCTCTTCCAGGGTGTGGTCGGTGTTCATGTCGATGCCGAAGCGCATGCGCAGCACCTTCGCCTCCCGCGGGGTCAGGCCGGCCAGCACGCCGCGGGTGGTTTCCCGCAGCCCTTCGGTGGCGGCCGAGTCCACCGGCGATAGGATGCTGATGTCCTCGATGAAGTCGCCCAGATGGGAATCCTCGTCGTCCCCGATGGGCGTTTCCATGGAGATGGGCTCCTTGGCGATCTTGAGAACCTTGCGCACCTTGTCTTCGGGCATTTCCATGCGCTCGGCCAGCTCCTCGGGGGTAGGCTCGCGGCCCATTTCCTGAAGCATCTGCCGGGAGATCCGGTTGAGCTTGTTGATGGTCTCGATCATGTGCACCGGGATACGGATCGTGCGGGCCTGGTCCGCGATGGAGCGGGTGATGGCCTGGCGGATCCACCAGGTGGCATAGGTGGAGAACTTGTAGCCGCGCCGGTACTCGAACTTGTCCACCGCCTTCATCAGGCCGATGTTGCCCTCTTGGATGAGGTCCAGGAACTGCAGTCCGCGGTTGGTGTACTTCTTGGCGATGGAGATCACCAGACGCAGGTTGGCCTCCACCATCTCCTTCTTGGCCCGCCGGGCCTTGGCCTCACCGATGGACATGCGCCGGTTGATGTCCTTGATCTCGTTGATGCCCAGGCCGGTCTCATCCTGCAGATCCACCAGACGCTTCTGGGCCCGCAGAATATCGTCCTTGAACTGCTCCAGGGCGGCGGAGTACTTGTGGCCGCCCTTGAGCTGCTTGTCCAGCCACTTGAGGTTGGTCTCGTTGTCCGGGAACGACGTGATGAAATCCTTGCGGGGCATGCGCGCCTTGTTGACGCACAGGTCCATGATCACCCGCTCGTGCCCGCGGATGCGCTCCACCATGGTGCGCAGGTTCACGGTCAGGTCGTCCACCAGACGGGGCACCAGCTTGAATTCCATGAAGGCGTCGGCCATCTGCCGGCGCAGCCTGGCTGTCGTCTTGTGAGTCTTGCCATGCTTGGCGTAGGCGGCCATGGCCTTGTCGTGAAGGCTGCCCAGCTCGTTGAACCGCGCGCGCGCCTCTTCCGGATCCGGTCCGGTGTCCATCAGCGCCGTGTTGTCCTGGTCCTCGTCGTCGTCCTCGTCGCTGTCGTCGGAGCCGGCGTCCGCCGACAGTTCGGGCTCCGCTTCGCTGCCCGTCTGATCCTCGGTGATGTCCGGGCCCACAAAGCCGGTAATGATGTCCGACAGGCGGATCTCGCCGTTCTCGACCCGCTGATGCTCGCGCAGCAGCAGCGCCACGGATTCCGGGTAGCTGGCCAGGGCGGAAAGCACCTGGTACAGCCCGTCCTCGATGCGCTTGGCGATCTCGATCTCGCCCTCGCGGGTGAGCAGCTCCACCGTACCCATCTCGCGCATGTACATGCGCACCGGATCGGTGGTGCGCCCGAACTCGCTGTCCACGCTGGCCAGGGCGGCAGCCGCTTCCTCGGCGGCGTCCTCGTCCGGGGTGACTGACGCGCCGGTGAGCAGCAGGGTATCGGAATCCGGCGCGATTTCGTGCACCGTAATTCCCATATCATTGATCATGTTGATGATATCTTCGATCTGCTCGGGATCGACGATCTCATCGGGCAGATGATCGTTCACCTCGGCGTAGGTCAGGAAACCCTGCTCCTTACCCTTGGCGATCAGCTGCTTGAGCTGGGATTGCTGCTCTTGATTCATCGCGTGCTCAGGACCTGTCATCGACGTATTCCTGCTTACCGGGCGCAAAATTAAACGATCAGTATAGTCGATTCCCTGACTCGCTTCCAGCCGTGGCTCCTTCACCGGCTGCCGAAACCTGCCCCTGTCGGGCGCGCAGCAGCTCTTTGAGCTCCTGCTTCTCCGCCGGGCTGAGGCTTTCGCGGTTGGACTTGTCCAGGAGCTGCTCCGTGCGCCGCTCGATGCGCTCCTGTCTTAGACGGTCCAGCGCGCCCAGGAATTCCGCTTCCCGGCCCTGGGACGGGACGCCTGGATCCCACTGGGCCAGCTTGGCCAGGGTGGATCCGTCCTGCGTGTCCCGCCAGTGCTCCAGCACGGCTGCAGTGTTTAGATGTGGGTTCTGACCCAGAAATTCAACCAGTTCGACCAGCAGCCGCACCCCCGGGCGCTCCAGTTCCCGCAGCGGGGCCAGGTCCCCGGCGGCGCCTGCCAGCGGCGGTGTCTGCAACACCAGCGCCAGGGCCAGACGCACCGGCGTGACGGTTCCCCGGGGCGCTGGTGCGGGACGTGCCGGGGCGGGCGGTTCCCCATCCGCGAGCAGCGCGTCCAGGCGTTCCCGGTCCATCCGGCTCAGTTCCGCCAGGCGCTGGACCATCAGATCCTGGTAGGCCCCGGCGGGCAGCTTGCCCAGCAGGGGCCTGGCCAGCTCCACCAGCCGCGCGCGTCCGTCCATGTACCGGGTATCGGCGTTACGACTTAACTCTTCAAAGAAAAATTCCGAAAACGGGACGGCGTCGGCAATCCGCGCTTCGAAGCCCTCGGCTCCCTCCCGGCGCACCAGCGAATCGGGATCCTCGCCCTCGGGCAGGAACATGAAGCGGGCCTGGCGCGTTCCGCGCAGGCTCGCCAGGGTGTTCTCCACGGCCCGCCAGGCGGCCGCCCGTCCGGCGCGGTCGCCATCGAAGCAGAACACCACCTCCGGCACCGCGCGGAACACCTGCTCCAGGTGCTCGCGGGTGGTGGCCGTGCCCAGGGTGGCGACGGCGTAGCGAACCCCGAACTGGGCGAGGGCCACCACGTCCATGTAGCCCTCCACCACCAGCAGGCGCTCGAGCTTGCGGTTGCTGCGCCGGGCTTCGTACAGGCCGTAGAGCTCGCGGCCCTTGTGGAAGATCGGGCTCTCGGAGGAATTGAGGTATTTGGGGGTGCCGTCCCCCAGCATCCGGCCGCCGAAGGCAATGACCCGGCCGCGGCGGTCCCGGATGGGAAACATGATCCGATCCCGGAACCGGTCATAGAGTCCGCCGGTGTCCCTGGCGACGGCCAGGCCGGCCTCGATCAGTTGCTCACGCCGTGCGCCGGCGCCCGACAAGGCGCTGACCAGGTTGTCCCAGCCCGGCGGGGCGAAGCCGATGCCGAACTCGGCGGCGATTTCGCCGGTCAGCCCCCGCCCCTTCAGATAGGCGACGGCCCGGGATGCCTGGGGGTGCTGGCGCAGCTGGCGCCGGTAGTACCCGGCCGCCTGCTCCAGCCAGCCGTACAGGTCCGGGGCGCCCCGGTCGCTGGAGGCTGCCGGGGCGTCGGCCCCTTCCCGGGGCACCTCCAGGCCGGCCTGGCGCGCCAGCTCCTCCACCGCCTCCACGAAGCTCAGGTGCTCGTAGTCCATGAGAAAGCCCAGGGCCGTGCCGTGGGCGCCGCAGCCGAAGCAGTGATAGAACTGCTTGCCGGGGCTGACGGTAAAGGAGGGGGTCTTCTCGGCATGGAAGGGACAGCAGGCGGTGTACTCCCGGCCGGCCTTCTTCAGGGGCACCCGGGCGTCGATCACCTCCACGATGTCGATCCGGTTCACCAGCTCGTCGATGAACTGCTGGGGGATGCGCCCGGCCATGGGTCAGCTCCGCCCGCCGGGTGCGGGCCGCCTGCCGGTGGATGCCTTGGTGGAATCGCTCGGAGTCATCAGCCGCCCTGGCCTGCGGGGTGTGCCCGTGTATTCAAGTGTACCGGGTTGGCGGGCGCGCGCCACGGGGCGGCGGGCGGGTGGTCCTGGTGGGGCGCGGGCGCGGCCCTCAGCCCAGTCGGGCCTTGATCCGGGCGCTGACGTCGCCCATGTCGGCGCGCCCCTGAACCTTGGGCTTGAGAACCCCCATGAGCCGGCCCATGTCCTTGATGCTGCTGGCGCCGGTCTCGGCAATGGCGTCGGCGATCAGGGTCTCCAGGGCGGCCTCATCCAGGGGCTCGGGCAGGTAGGTCTGAATGACCTCGATCTCGTAGGCTTCCTTGTCGGCGAGATCGTCGCGGCCCGCCTGGCGGTACTGCTCCAGGGACTCGCGCCGTTGCTTGAGCATCTTGTCCAGCACGACGACGACCTGGGCATCATCCAGGGTGATCCGCTCGTCCACCTCCCGCTGCTTGATGGCGGCGTTGATCAGCCGGATGGCGCCCAGCCGGGGTTTGTCCCCGGCGCGCATGGCCGCCTTCATATCCTCCTGCAGATCGGCTTTCAGGGACATGGGTGGCCTGCCGGTTGGAGGGGAAAAGGTCAGTAGTGGCGTTCGCGACGAGCCTGCTCGCGGGCCAGCTTCTTCAGATGACGCTTGACGGCCGCGGCGCGCTTGCGCTTGCGCTCCTGGGTGGGCTTCTCGTAGAACTCCCGGCGCCGGACCTCCGAGAGAATTCCGGCTTTCTCGCAGGCGCGCTTGAAGCGGCGCAGGGCCACCTCGAAGGGCTCGTTTTCCTTGACGCGTACGCTCGGCATGTAGTGACTCGCCTCCCCGTATGAACCTTTACGATGGTTGGACATGACGCCCGTCCTCCCGGCGACGGCGCGCCTTGAAGACAGCGGACCCGAAATTTTACCCACTGGCCGGGCAAAACGCAAAAATCCTGTTGTGGCGGGCTTGTCCGCCGATTTGTGGTGGGCTTGTCCGCCGATTTGTGGTGGGCTTGTCCGCCGGTTTGTGGTGGGCTTGTCCGCCGGTTTGTGGTGGGCTTGTCC
>DATFLG010000004.1:0-8059 GCA_035267985.1 Gammaproteobacteria bacterium
CACCACCGCCAGAGCCGTGCCGTTGATGCCCGAGATCCCGGAGGCGTGCAGCACGGCGGCAAAGGCCGCCCCCAGCAGCGCGCCCACATAGAGACTGGGCGCGAACACCCCGCCCGAGCCGCCGGAGGCGACGGTGAGCGACAAGGCGATGATCTTGCCCACGGACAGCACCAGCAGCAACCACACCGCCATGCCCCCGCTGCCCTGCAGGGCAAACTGGATATAGCCGTAGCCGCCGCCCAGCAGCGGCGGCGCCATCAGCCCCACCAGCCCCATGCCCAGACCCCCCAGGGCCGGTTTGAACTGGTTCGGGATACGCAGGTTATGGAACGCGTCCCGGGTCCAGTAGAACACCGTAGGCAGCACCGCCCCCAGGCAGCCGGCCAGGGCGGCCAGCACCACGAACCAGATCAGATCCACCGGTGCGCCGAAGGTCACGTGCTCGGGCAGGATGAACAGCGGGGTCCAGCCGTTGAACAGGCCGGTGATGGCATAGGCCACGGCCGAGGCGATCAGGGTGAAGGTCAGGTAGCGGCCTTCGAAGGCCATGGTGCTGTACAGGATCTCCACCGCGAACAGGGCGGTGCCCAGGGGGCTTTTGAAAATGGCCGACAGCCCGGCCGCCATGCCCACCAGCAGCAGCACGCGCCTTTCCTCGTCCGGCAGGTCCAGCAGCCCGCCGGTGATGGCGCCCACACCGGCGGCGATCTGGGCGGTGGGCCCCTCGCGGCCCGCCGATCCCCCCGAGCCGATGGTGATGGCGCTGGCGATGGTCTTGATGAATGGCACCCGGTAGCGGATGCGCCCGGCGGTGCGATGATAGCCCTTGACCGCGGCGTCGGTGCCGTGGCCTTCGGCCTCCGGCGCCCAGGTATACACCAGAATGCCCGAAACCAGCCCGCCCAGGGCGGTGGAAACCGGGATCCACCAGTACCAGTGATGAGTGGTGGGCGCCGTGCCCATGGCGTGGGCGGCGTCCACGCCAATGGTCTGATAGCCGGTGATGGGGATGAGGACCCAGACTTCGACGAAGTGCAGCAGCCAGATGAAGAACTGTGCGCCCAGGGCACCCACGACTCCGAGAAAGACACTCAGAATGATGAGCCGGGTGGTGCGCTCAAGACGCATTAACCAATGCATTTGCTTCGTCGGACCTCGTTGCTGCCTGAAAATCCTTTTATCTTACGCCTGTTTAATGCCGAACGCACGGCAACCCTGTTAGATCAGCGTTAAATGCGGCGCAAATCAGGCCCGCACTGTCGTGTCGTTCACACACACCTGACCACGGGGTCCTCCAACCCATGACGGCACGGGCCTCGTTCGCGGTGATGGTGGCACGCCGCCCGCGGCCAAGTGTGTTCAACGATCCCGGCAGGTGCCGCGCTCCACGGTCAGCAGGCTTTGAAGAAAGCTCAGGGCACGGTCATGGATGCCGGGCTGCTGGCTTTCCCGGGGACCGGCGATGTTCAGCACATGGACGCCGTGCGCCTCCAGCCAGCAGTGCACCCGTTCGACGTCGGATTCGGACTGCGGGTCGATGACCAGCCACGGCCGGCCGAGGCGGCGGGCCGCACGAAGGGCACAGGCGGTGCCGCCGGCAGGGAGGCCCCTGTCGAGCACCAGGGTGGCGTCGGAGTCGCGCACGTTCCATTCGGTGCGCTGACGGTAGCCGCGCGAAGGGGTCTCCCGAAGCGGATAGCGCTCCGGTATCGGCCCGTCCGCCGACCGTCTGCCCTGCGGGCACCAGCCGCCGCAGGGCATGGCCAGGCTCAGCGCCACGTCCAATGCCGCCCGGTCCACGCCCGTCTGACCGCCGGATACGATCCGCTTGAGCACGAAATCCCTCCCGCCGTGGCCCGAAGCCGGCGCACAGACCGGCCCGTCTAACCCTGTTTCGCCGCCCGGGAGCACGCCGCGCAGGCCCGGTCTCTGCGCCTTGACATGGCATCGCGCGGGTCTATGTTGTCGCTATGCAGCCCGCGGCAGCGACCACAGCATTTGCCCTCATGCCGCCATTGCAGCCGATTACCGAGCCGGCTCCCTGACACGCCGCCGCCCGCGCCTGCAGGCACGGGCGGCGGCGCCGGCGATGCACGACCCAATGGACCTGAATCGATCAACGGAGGATTGACCATGTACGTACACGAGCTCATGAGCCGCGATGTCAGCACCTGCGATCCCGAAACCACCCTCGATGCGGTGGCCATGATGATGTGGCAGCGCAACTGCGGGGCGGTGCCGGTGGTGGATCAGGCCGGCCTCCCCATCGGCGTGGTCACCGACCGGGACATCGCCATGTCCGCCGCCCTGAACCAGAAACCCCTGTGGGAACTGCGGGCCGGGGATCTGCTGAACGGGCGCCCGGCCTACACCTGCCGGGCGGGAGACAACGTGAAATCCGCCCTGCGGGCCATGTGGGCCCAGCATGTACGCCGCCTGCCGGTGGTGGACGACAACGGGCATCTCACCGGCATCCTGTCCATGGACGACATCATAGCCCGGGCCGAGCGCGGCAGCCGGGGCGCGCCGCTGCCGGAGCTGTCCTTCGACGACGCCATGGCCACCCTCAAGTCCGTCGCCTATCACCACTGACCCCTCCCCCGAAAAGGGGTCGGTGACAAATGAGAATCATTCCGTAAACCGCCCTGGCCGCCGCCCGGGTGGCCGCCGGGGGCGGGGGCCTGAGTGGGCTTCCCCGTGAGCATTGGGCGCATTTGCCACCCGCCCTGCTTGTCCCCGCTCCCCTGCACCCTGCCCGCCGGCCTTCCGGGGCGGGCGGGACGCCCCTGCGCAATCCTTCGAATTTCTGATTTTTTTCATTATTCGCCCGCTTCTTAGCGTGCCTTGCTCAAGACCGGCGACCGGTCGCCGTTAACGGCGAGTGAAGGCAGCGTTATGCGTCCGTCAATCCCAGACGGCCGACGGAGACGCCCGGGCAAGACAAGTGACTGTTCCAACACCGGATAGACCCATGGAGGCAGGCGATGAAATTACTCAAGACAGTCCCGCTGGTGGTCGCGGCCCTGATGCTCACGGCCTGTGGCGGCGGGAGCAGCGACAGCGCCAGCAACGGCAGCAATGTCAGCGGCGTCAGCACGGCGTCCCAGATGTCCGTGGTCACGGCCAAGTGAGGGAGGGGGACACCATGAAACGCACACCCGTGAACTTCAAGGCGCGCCTGCTTCCTCTGGTGCTGGCGGGCATCGCCCCCGTGGCGGCCTGGGCCGCCCCCTCGTCCACCTCGCCCTACGTGACCGACCCCCAGAGCACCTGGGTCCATGACGCCACCTCCGACGGCATCGCCAATGTGAACATGGTGCTGTGCATCATGCACTCCCTGCGCCCGGAGGCCATGGTCAACAAGGGACCCTACGTCGCCCTGGTGGACAAGAGCAAGTGCGATTCCAGCAGCCAGGCCAGCACCAGCAACTCCACGGCCGGCGCCTCCGGCGCCACCTCGGCACCGGACTACATGAATGCCGTCGTGAACGTGACCCGGGCCAGCAACAGCGATCCCATGGTGGGCACCGTGTGGATGAGCATGACCGACCACGGCATGCAGTTCGAGATTTACGTGCACCTGACCGCCACCCAGTCCCCCAGCGAAGCGCCCCCCTACGGGACCTTCCGGGTGGACTACATCAGCAAGCTGCCCAACGGATCCACCGGCTTCAACGGCTTCATCGACGCCGCCGGCGCCGACGTGACCTATTTCGAAACCGGGCAGTTCGCCAGCGACACCGCCCTGGCCATGACCGCCACCTCCACCACGGCGGGCTCCGGCTCCCTCAAGCAGGGCGCCAAGACCTTCAACTTCGCCTACGACGGCAGCGAGGTGAACTATCCGGCGGGCGCCTTCCGCCGCTACGACGGCACCGCGGATGTGTGCTTCGACCGCTCCGAGGCCGCCGCCGAGAAATCGGTGTGGCGCTACGGCACCTACAAGGCCAGCGACGGCAGCCGCCTGGACCAGGCCCACCCCGGCTTTCCCGTGACCGTGTCCTACAACGGCAACAGCTACTACGGCTATGCCGGGTACTGGGGCATCAACTTCCAGGGCCTGGACCTCAACGCCCTGGCGGACGGGCCGGTCTCCGGCGCCACCGTCAAGGACCAGCGGCCCGGCAACACCACCACCTACAACCTGTCCAAGGTCAGCGGCAAGCTCACCAAGTGGACCCGCAACCAGCAGACCCTGGCGGACATGGACGGGGTGCCGTTCTTCGCGTGGGCCGATCTGACCGGCGTCACCAGCGACACGGCCAATGTCACCGGCTCGGAGAACTGGGAGATGCACTGGGACAACACGCAGGGGCAGTTCGTGGTCACCGGAAAGCAGACCTGCGGCGGCAGCGGCTGCGTGGTGACCACCCTGAACAACCCGGCTACCGTGAACAGCGGGACGTTCAGCACCGTACCCCTGTCCGGCTGGTCCGACGCCTTCGGCGGCAACATCGATATCCCGGCGACCAGCGCCGCTCACGCGGGCACGGACAACCTGTACTACTACTCCCAGTCCCAGGTGGTCCCCGGCAGCACCGGCGCGCCCAGTGCCCTGTACTGCGTGAACAACTGCCCGACCGCCACCTCCATCAACAACTTCGTCAACAGCGGCGCCGCCTCGCCCTATGACGCCAATACGGCGGACCAGTGGGACGGCTCGGGTACCACGTCCATCACCTACAGCTTCGACAGCGGGGGCCTGAAGCAGAGCAGCACGCCCATGGTGGTGACCGACACCAATGTACTCAACAACGAGTTCCAGTTCGGGGTCAGCACCGGCCGGCTGTTCGACTCGGCGCTACCCACCTCGAGCTGCCCCAACGGGGGCAACGTGTGTGAGCCGTCCAACCCGGCCGTCTACTACACCTGGCAGACCGGGGCCGACCAGTGGACCCAGTCCATGTGGCTGACCCGCACCAGCGACGGCAGCCTGGTGAGCTTCGATCCGCCCCAGGACATCACCTACACGGTGCCCTCCGGATCCGCCTACGGCACCTGGGCCGGCAAGACCATCCACCTGCAGTTCGACGGCTTCGGCAACCTGGGGGGCATTCCCGGGCACTGCGTGAGCGGCGTCGACAACAGCCCCACGGACTGTGCCAACGCCAACGCCCGTTACGTGCCGGCCTTCGCCCTGCCCGATGGGGCCACCATGACCCTGTCGGGCTCCGGCACCTCCTTGATCGTCAAGGCGCTGGACGCCGAACTGCGGCTGAAGCAGGTGAGCTGCCTCAACACCAACCTGCCCCAGCCCACCACCAACGTGACGCTGCCCACCGTGGCCGATGTCCACGACCCGAGCAGCTCCGCCGACAGCGACTACATCGGCACCAAACCCACGGTGACCGATCCGCCCAAGGTGATCAGCGGCGTAATCCAGTAACCGTCATTCACTCCAACCCCGCAAGGCGCGCTTCGGCGCGCCTTGTCGTTTTCGGACGCGTCAAAAAAGGGGGCGGTGACAAATGGGAGTCATCCCGCACCGTTGTCCTGCCCGCCGGATTGCACGCCCCACGGGAACGGGCCGCCAGGGATGAGCAGACTCTATCCGAGGATCAGACTCATTTGTTCAGAGCATCGGGAGGAAGACAGCCGGGTCCAGGGTGCGGTAGTGGAGGTTGACCATGATCCACACGGAGCCGCCCACCAGGATGATCACGATCAGGGCGGTGAACACGATGGCCAGCAGATTCCAGCGCTCCTGGGAGGAGCCGTCCAGGTGCAGGAAGTAGCGAAGATGCACGAAGATCTGCACCACCGCCGCGGAAAAGATGGCCACCACGGTCATGGGGCGCGACAGCGCCCCGCTCATCACCAGGGCGAAGGGAATGATGGTGAGGACCACCGCCAGGGTGAACCCGGTGAGATAGGAGCCCAGGCTGCCCGCCCCGGCGCCGGCGCTTTCAATGGCCTCGTGTTCCATTCACATCACCCCCATCAGATACACCACGGTAAACACCCCGATCCACACGATGTCCAGGAAATGCCAGAACATGCTCAGGCGCATCAGGCGCGACTGCACCGGCAGGGTCAGGCCCTTGCCCAGCACCTGGGCCATCATCACCAGCATCCAGATCAGCCCGGCGGTGACATGGGCGCCATGGGTGCCCACCAGGGTGAAGAACGCCGACAGAAAGCCGCTGCGGTCCGGTCCGGCGCCGATGGCCACCATGTGGTGAAACTCGTGGATCTCCATGCCCACGAAGCCCAGCCCCAGCAGGAAGGTCATCGCCAGCCAGGCCAGCACCTGGCGGCGGCTGCCCCGGTGCACGGCCAGCATGGCGAAGCCGTAGGTGACGCTGCTGACCAGCAGGCATAGGGTCTCGCCCAGGGTGTAGCGCAGGTCGAAGAGACTGTGGCCCGTGGGCCCGCCGGCGTAATTGCGGCTCAGCACCGCGAAGGTGGCGAACAGCGCGGCGAACAGCACGCAGTCGCTCATGATGTAGAGCCAGAACCCGAAGGCGGCCCTGTCGACGGTTTCCGAGTGGCCGTGCTCCTCGGCCGGCGCGTAAATATCCCCGATTGCTTCGCTCATGCTCTACCTGCCGATTGTGCGTATGGGTGACTGGCTCAGGCGCGGGCGGCCACTTCCCGGCCCCCGGCTTCGTCCACGTGCACCACGTCGATGGAGGCCAGACGGCTGAAGCGGCGGTTCTCCGTGCGCTCCACCTGGCTGGCCGGCACGTAGTAGTCCACGTCCTCGCTGAACGCGCGGGCGATCACCACGGCGGCGATGGCCAGGGCGCTGGCGCCCGCCAGCCACCAGATGTGCCAGATCATGGCGAACCCGAAGGCGAAGGCCAGCAGGCCGATGACGAACCCGGCCCCGGTGTCCTTGGGCATGTGGATGTCGGAGTATCCGTCCGGTCGCCGGTAGGCCTGGCGATGCTCCTTCATGTAGGTGAACTGGTCCCGGGCGTGGACCATCGGCAGGCGCGCGAAATTGTAGAACGGCGCCGGGGAGGCGACGGACCACTCCAGAGTGCGCCCGTCCCAGGGATCGCCGGTGAGGTCCCGGGTCTCGCCCCGCTCGCGGATGCTGACGATGAGCTGAATCACCTGGAAGGCAATGCCCAGGGCGATCACCACCGCGCCCACGGCGGCGATCTGCAGGTAAGGCTGCCAGGCCGGGTTGGTGTAGTGGGCCATGCGCCGGGGCATGCCCATGAAGCCCAGCACGTACAGGGGCATGAACGCCAGATAGAAGCCAATGATCCAGGCCCAGAAGGCCCGCTTGCCCCAGCGCTCGTTGAGCCGGAACCCGAAGGCCTTGGGGAACCAGTAGGTGTAACCGGCGAAGTAGCCGAACGCCGCGCCGGGAATCAGCATGTTGTGGAAGTGGGCGATGAGGAACTCGCTGTTGTGCAGCACGAAGTCCGCCGGCGGCACCGCCAGCAGCACCCCGGTCACCCCGCCGATGGTGAAGGTGACGATGAAGCCCAGGGTCCACAGCACGGGGGTGGTGAAGCGCACCCGCCCCCGGTACATGGTGAACAGCCAGTTGAAGATCTTCACCCCCGTGGGCACCGCGATGATCATGGTGGCAATGCCGAAGAAGCCGTTCACATCGGCGCCCGCGCCCATGGTGAAGAAGTGGTGCAGCCACACCGTGAATGACAGCAGGGCGATGGCGACGGTGGCGTACACCATGGAGGTGTAGCCGAACAGGCGCTTGCCGGAGAAGGTGGCCACCACCTCCGAGAACACCCCGAAGGCCGGCAGTATGAGCAGGTACACCTCCGGATGACCCCAGATCCAGAACAGGTTGGTGTACATCATCAGGTTGCCGCCCATGGCGTTGGTGAAGAAATGCATGCCCAGGTAGCGGTCCAGGCTGAGCAGGGCCAGGGTCACGGTCAGCACCGGGAAGGCCAGCACGATGAGGATGCTGGCGCACAGGGCAGTCCAGGTGAACACCGGCATGCGCATCAGGGTCATGCCCGGTGTGCGCATCTTCAGGATGGTGACCATGAAGTTGATGCCGGTCATGAGAGAGCCGATGCCGCTCAACTGTATGGCCCATATCCAGTAGTCCACGCCGGTGCCCGGACTGTAG
>DATFLG010000005.1:0-3602 GCA_035267985.1 Gammaproteobacteria bacterium
CAGGTGCAGCACCAGCTCATCCGGATGGACGAATTCCTCGGACAACACCTCCTCCGAGACCGAGATCCCGGCGGCGTGAACGGTATCGGGATCCCCGGATACCAGCGGATGCCACCAGGCCAGGGGCCGTCCTTCCGCCAGCCGCCGATAGGCGCAGCTGCGGGGCAGGACGCGAACCTGGGCGTCGGTCAGCGGCCGCAACGCCAGACAGTCTGCCACATGCCGGGTGCGCCGGTCGTAATCCGTACAGCGGCAGGTGGTAGTGTCCAGCAGCCGGCAGGCCACCGCCGTAGTGTAGACGCGCCCGGTGTCCGTATCTTCCAGTTTGTGCAGGCAGCAGCGTCCGCAGCCGTCACACAGGGCCTCCCACTGGGCGTCGGTCATCTGGTTCAGGCGCTTGCGCTCCCAGAACGGGCCTTCCGGATCCGTCATGCGGGTCTTTGTCCTGTGGGCAGGCGGGGTGCGTCCCTGTGCAAGCCTACACAGGCCGTCCGCGTCCCGCCACCGGCTTGAGCATCAGGCGCGGTCGGGGGCCACGGCGACTCAAAGGCCGACATAGCCGGTGACCAGCACCGACAGCCCGATGGCGGCCACCAGGCCGTGCAGAAAGATCACCATCATGGGCGGCGGCTCCCGGTCCAGACGGAATACGAGCAGCAGAAGCCCGCCCAGGGCGGCGAACACGAACAGCAGCAACGCGTCGTTGAGCAGCAGCACCTTCGGCCCGCTCACCACCCGCTGGGTCAGCAGGCCCAGCGCCAGCACGGCGACGGCGGCATGTCCCAGTGCCACGGGCGTGGACACCCTTTCACGGCGGGCGGCCTTGCGCGCCAGCCACAGGCCTCCGCCGGCGGCCAGCAGGAAGAGAACCACAATGAGGGTCACCATGGGGACGTCCCGAATCGTTTCCAGAGCCCGCCATTGTACCCGAGCGCCGGTCCGGGTGAACCCGCCCGGCAGAGGGGTACTTCAACCGCAGTCTGGGCAAATGCACCGACACGGCCGTCTTCCCCAACCGCCTGTCAGGGACTTGGGCCCGGCATGTTTCCTGCGAATCCGGAGCATGTCCCGGAGATCCACCCTATAGCCATGGAGGGAAACATGAAGCCGATACCGTCCAGCCCTTTCACCCTGGCCGCCGCCGCGGCGTTCTGCCTGGCAGGTACTCCGGCGTCGGCCCCGGCATCCCCGGCCCGGCCGACGCCCGGGATCGCCGGCACCTGGGCCACCAGGCCCGCCGGTCCCGGTCCGGGCCGACTCGAGGCGTGGCACGTGGGTGCGGCTCATGCCCGGCAAGGTCATTTCGGCCATCCGGGAACCCTGTCGGGCAACAGCTTCCGGGCGGCCTACAATGCCCGTCGCCGGGTGCTTTACGTACCCACCCTGGCGGGACGGACGTACGAAATCGATCCCCACACACTGGGGGTCAGGGGCAGTTTCCGCACACTGGCCGGCGGCCGGATCGCCCGGGTGACGCCGGACGGCCGGCTGCTGCTGGTGCTGTCGGCCCATGCCCTGGCCGGCTATGCCACCGGCTCCCACCACCGGCTGTTCAAGATACACACCGGCGGGCATGCCCTGGCGATAGGGCCCGACGGGGACCACGCCTATGTGGGCGGCATCCACGACGCACAGGTCATCCGGATCGCGCTCCCCTCAGGCCGCGCGCAGGTGCGCTATCCCATCGCGCATGTGGCCGCCATGGCCCTGGCCGGCCACAAGCTGTTCTGCGCGAACATGAAGACCGGCGTCGTCACGGCTCTCAACATCCGCACCGGCGAAAGAGTGAGCATACAGACTCCGGAAGTCGATCCGGACTTCAGCTACAGGCATATCGCCAAGGCCAGGGCCGGGCTGATGCAGATGGCCGTCGGGCCCGAAGGCAGGCATGTCTACGCTGCCGGCTTTTCCGGCCACATCCTGGTCTTTTCTGTGCCCGCCTCCAGGTTCGACCGGCAGGTGTCGGTGTCCGACGGCCGTCCCGACAAGCTCAGTGGCCTGGCGGTGGTGGATCATGGACGCCGCGCGGTAGTGACGGATGAGAAGACCAAGACCACGCTGCTGGTGAATCTGCACAACGGGCGGGTGCTGCGGACCCTGCCGGGGGTAGCCAGCAACCGCTGGATCACCTTGTGAGGCGAAGCCGCCTGGCGGCCAGCCAGGGACCCAGCAGCAGGGTCGCCCACAGCAGCAGCAGCAGACGCCCCCGGCTCAGGTCGTAGTCGGCCAGCAACTCGGACCAGGGATGGCCGCCCACGTAATGGAAAAAGCCGAATTCGAACAGCACGCCCAGAATCACCCAGAGCGCGCCCATGCCCAGCGCCTGGGTGGGCGAAGGACGAACGACGCGCACGAACATCACGATCGCCCCAAATACCACGGCGCAGGCGGCAAGTGTCATGACCTGATGGGCGGCCAGGGGCCCCAGGTGGTCCGCGACCAGCAACTCGCGCACCGCACCCACCGCCACGATCAGCGCGAGCAACACCGGCCAAAGGGCCATCGCCTTTGCCCATATCGACATGGCCGGATCGGTCAGGTGCCGCCAAGGTCCGAGGTGCAGTGGGGGCAGCGGGTGGCCTTCAGGGGGATGCCCGTGAAGCAGAACGGACAATCCTTGGTCGTGGGCTCGGGCGCCGGTGCTTCCTGTTGGCGGCGCATGCGGTTGATGGCCCGCACCAGCAGGAACACGGCAAAGGCAACGATCACGAAACTCACCACCGAGTTGATGAACACGCCGTAATTGATCGTCACTGCACCCGACTTGAGGGCTTCGGCGGCGGTGGCGTAAGGTCCCGCCGGCGTGCCCTGCTTGAGCACCAGGAACAACTCGGCGAAGTCGACGTTGCCCACCAGCAGTCCGATGGGCGGCATCAGCAGATCGTTGACCAGCGATTTGACCAGGGCGCCGAAGGCTGCGCCGATGATGATGCCCACCGCCATGTCGACGACGTTGCCGCGCATGGCGAATTCCCGGAATTCCTTGAGCATGGCCTGTCTCCCTGACTTGGGGCGTAAGGGGCCTTCCCAGCGACCCCTTGGGTCTATATGCGCCAGGGTCAGGACTGTGTCAACAGCGCTCGCACGATATCGGCCCATTCCGCCTTCAGTGGCCCCTGGGCCTGCGGTCGGCCCGCGCGGCTGTACCAGTAGGCGGCGTTGGCCAGGTCGCCCTCCTTGCGGTGCAGATAGGCGTGGACCCACGCGCCGGCGGCGCTGGGGTCGTTCTGTGCGAGGCGGTGGGCGGCCTCCCAGTCCCCCTTGGCGTCCTCCCACAGCGCCCGCAACGGCGCATCGAGCTGCTCCGGGGGTGTGTCTTGTTGAAGGGAGTCGGAGAACTCATCCAGGGTCATGGCGGCGGTCTCCAAAGTGCAGCTCGAAACAACGGCCCGCTGCGATGAAGTTACCCCCCCGGGGCGGGCTGCGGCAACCATCCCGGGCCTGCCGGGCCCTGCCTTCGGCCGCCGCGCAGCCTCCAGGCGGGGGTTCAATGTCTCCAGCGGTTGCGCAGCAACGCCGCGTATACCAGGGCATTGAGCACCACGACGCCCGCTCCGAGCAGAACCTGGGTGGTCCGGGTGAGGCCGGCGGGATAGATCAGG
>DATFLG010000006.1:0-9828 GCA_035267985.1 Gammaproteobacteria bacterium
GCCATTGGCCTTCACCTGCTTGGTTACCAGATAGCGCAGGGCGATATTGATCTTCTCGTCCTCGGTATAACCGGGGATCCGGATGACCTCCATGCGATCGAGCAGCGGGCCGGGAATGTTCATGGTGTTGGCCGTGGCCACAAACATCACGTCCGACAGGTCGAAGTCCACCTCCAGGTAGTGATCCGCGAAGGTGTGGTTCTGTTCCGGATCCAGCACCTCCAGCAGGGCGGCCGACGGGTCGCCCCGGAAGTCCATGGCCATCTTGTCGATCTCGTCGAGCAGATAGAGCGGATTGCGCACCCCGACCTTGGACAGGTTCTGCACGATCTTGCCCGGCAGCGAACCGATGTAGGTGCGCCGGTGACCGCGGATCTCGGCCTCGTCACGGACCCCGCCCAGGGACATGCGCACGAACTTGCGGTTCGTGGCCCGGGCCAGGGAACGGCCCAGGGAGGTCTTGCCCACGCCGGGCGGCCCCACCAGGCAGAGAATCGGGCCCTTGAGCTTGCGCACCCGCTGCTGCACCGCCAGATACTCGACGATGCGTTCCTTGACCTTCTCCAGACCGTAGTGATCCGCCTCCAGCACCTCCTCGGCCTTGCCCAGGTCGTGGCGGATCTTGGTCTTCTTCTTCCATGGCACGCTCACCAGCCAGTCGATGTAGTTGCGCACCACGGTCGCCTCGGCGGACATGGGCGACATCATCTTGAGCTTGTTGAGCTCGGTGGTCGCCTTGCCCTTGGCCTCCTTGGACATGCCCGCCTTTTCGATCTTCTGCTGGAGCTCCTCGACCTCGTTGGGCGCATCCTCGAGCTCGCCCAGCTCCTTCTGAATGGCCTTCATCTGCTCATTCAGGTAGTACTCGCGCTGGCTCTTTTCCATCTGCTGCTTGACGCGGCCGCGGATGCGCTTCTCGATCTGAAGCACGTCGATTTCGCCTTCCACCAGCCCCATCAGGTGCTCGAGGCGCTCGCGCACGTTCTCGATCTCCAGGATGCGCTGCTTTTCCTCGAGTTTGAGGGACATGTGGGCGGCGATGGTGTCGGCCAGCCGGCCCGGCTCGTCGATACCCGACAGGGAGGTGAGAATCTCCGGGGGCACCTTCTTGTTGAGCTTCACGTACTGATCGAACAGCGTGAGCATGGAGCGCATCAGCACTTCGACCTCGCGCTCGTCGGGAACCGCGGCCGCCGTGACCACTGCGGTCCTGGCCGCGAAGTACTCGTCAGTGCCGGTGAACTCGGTGATCCGGGCGCGGTCGGCGCCCTCGACGAGCACCTTCACCGTGCCGTCGGGAAGCTTCAGCAGCTGCAGAATGCTGGAGACCGTGCCGATCTGATGGATATCCTCGACGCCGGGATCGTCCACGTCGGCGCTCTTCTGGGCCACCAGCAGAATCTTCTGGTCTCCCTGCATGGCCGTGTCCAGCGCACGGATCGACTTTTCGCGGCCCACGAACAGGGGGATGACCATGTGCGGATAGACCACCACGTCGCGCAGCGGCAGCACCGGCATCTCTACCAGCTCGTTCTCGGTGACCGTCAGTGCCTTGTCTTTGTGCTCCATCAGGGAGGTCCTCGCGTAGAAAGCGTGAATTCGTTGCCGGCGTGGCGCAGCCGCAGTGGACCCGTGCCGACCCGCGCCGTTCGAGCCGGCGTCTCAGGGTGATATGGGGTTTAGCGGCGCTGGATTCAACCGCCACGCCACCAATAACCAAGCAAGTTCCAGGCCAGCGCAGCGAGAGGCGGGCGGCCGGCCCGGTCGGGCTCCGGCCGCCCGGCGGGAGAGGCGATCAGTCGGAAGCCGCGCGCTGCTCGGAGGCATCAAAGACCATGTAGGGCTTTGATTCGCCTTCGATTACCGACGCGTCCACCACGACCTTGCGCACGTCCTCCAGTGACGGAAGATCGTACATGGTGTCCAGCAGCACATGCTCCATGAGGGTACGCAGCCCGCGAGCGCCGGTTTTCCGTTCCATCGCCTTGCGCGCCACTGCCCGCAGGGCGTCGTCCCTGAACTCCAGCTCGCAGCCCTCCATCTCGAAGAGCTTGGAGTACTGCTTGGTGAGCGCGTTCTTCGGCGCCGTGAGGATCTCCACCAGGGCGTCCTCGTCGAGCTCCTCCAGGGTGGCCACCACCGGCAACCGGCCCACGAATTCCGGAATCAGCCCGAAGCGGATGAGGTCCTCGGGCTCGACTCCGTAGAGCACCTCGCCCACGGGACGACGCTCGTCCTTGCTCTTGACCTCGGCGGAGAACCCGATGCCCCCGCGCTCGGAACGTTCGCGGATGATCTTCTCCAGGCCCGCGAAGGCGCCGCCGCAGATGAACAGGATGTTGGTGGTATCCACCTGCAGAAATTCCTGCTGGGGGTGCTTGCGCCCGCCCTGGGGCGGCACCGAAGCCACCGTCCCTTCGATCAGCTTGAGCAGCGCCTGCTGAACCCCTTCGCCCGAAACATCCCGGGTGATGGACGGGTTGTCGGACTTGCGGGAAATCTTGTCGATTTCATCGATGTAGACGATGCCCGTCTGGGCCTTGTCCACGTCGTAGTCGCACTTCTGCAGCAGCTTCTGGATGATGTTCTCGACGTCCTCACCCACGTACCCCGCCTCGGTAAGGGTGGTGGCATCGGCAATGGTGAATGGCACGTTGAGCAGCCGCGCAAGCGTCTCCGCCAACAGCGTCTTGCCGGAGCCGGTCGGTCCGATGAGCAGGATGTTGCTCTTGGACAGCTCGACCTCGTCCTTCTTCTGACGGGCCTCGAGGCGCTTGTAGTGGTTGTACACCGCCACCGACAGGATCTTCTTGGCGCGATCCTGGCCGATCACGTACTCGTCGAGAACCTGGTCGATCTCATGGGGATTGGGCAGCTTGGTGCCGGTGACCGCTGCCTTCTCCTGCATTTCCTCGCGAATGATGTCGTTGCAGAGCTCCACGCATTCGTCGCACACGAACACCGAGGGCCCGGCGATCAGCTTGCGTACCTCATGCTGGCTCTTCCCACAGAAGGAACAGTACAGCAGCTTGCCGTCATCGCCCTTGCTTCGATCGTCAGTCATAACCCACCCTCACATCGGTGTTGCAGCAGCATCCCTGCGCCGGCTTTGGCCGGTGTGTCTGCCACGGCATTCCCGCCGGGGCATTCGAGCTCTGCGAGGCAGCGCCTGAGTCCTATTCAACTACTTCCGCTGCGCTCTGACAAGCAATCCCGGCGCAACCCGCGGGGAATTCCCCGCCCTGCGCGGGGCCCCGCTCCCCCGGGTCCCGGCATCACGCCCCCGGCGCGGCCTCGCGCCGGCTGATCACCGCATCGATAAGTCCGTATTCCTGCGACTCATCCGCCCCCATGAACCGGTCCCGGTCGGTATCCCGCTCGATCTTCTCCAGGGGCTGGCCGGTATGTTCGGCGAGGATCCGGTTGAGGCGCTCGCGGACCAGCAGGATCTCCTTGGCATGGATGTCTATGTCGCTGGCCTGACCCTGAAAACCGCCCAGGGGCTGGTGGATCATCATCCGCGAGTGGGGCAGGCAGTAGCGCTTGCCCTTGGCCCCCCCGGCCAGCAGGACGGCGCCCATGCTGGCGGCCTGCCCGATGCACATGGTGCTGACATCGGGCTTGATGAACTGCATGGTGTCGTAGATCGCCAGCCCGGAACTGACCGATCCGCCGGGTGAGTTGATATACAAATGAATATCCTTGTCCGGGTTTTCCGACTCCAGGAACAACAGTTGGGCCACAATGACATTGGCCATGTAATCCTCGACAGGCCCCACCGCGAATACCACCCGCTCCTTGAGCAGTCGCGAATAGATGTCATAGGCCCGCTCGCCCCGCGCCGTCTGTTCGACGACCATAGGGACCAGGTTCAGCGCCTGAGTGTCGCCGGCGCCGCCGTTACCATGTCTATCGGTCATGAAATGCCATCCTTTAGGCGTCTGCCGCCTGACGAGACTTCATTAACTCATCGAAAGTCGTAGGTTTTTCCTCGACATTCGCCTGTTCGACAATCCAGTCCACCACCTGGTCCTCCAGGGCCAGAGCCTCCATGCCCGAGCGCATCTCGGCATTCTCCTGATAGTAGCGCGCAACCTCCTGGGGGTTCTCATAGGTGGACGCCACCGTCTCGATCAGGGAACGGACCCGCTCCGGGTCCACCTGAATGCCCTGCTGGCGCACCAGCTCGGCCAGCACCAGCCCCAGAGCCACCCGGCGACGGGCCCGGGGTTCGAGCTGGGCGTGGGCCTCCCCGTGTTCGGTGGCGTCGTGCTCCACGCCGGCCTGCTCCATCAGACGATGGACCTCCTCATCCACCAGGGTCTGGGGAACTTCGATGGGGTTCTTCTCCAGCAGCACGTCGAAAGCCTGCTCCTTGAGCCGCCCCTGGACCGCCTGATCGCGCTCGCGCTCCATGTTGCGGCGCACTTCTTCACGCAGCTTCTCGATGCCCCCTTCCTGCACGCCGAAGGTCTGGGCGAATGCCTCGTCCAGCTCGGGCACCCTGGGCTCGGACACGGTGTGCACCTTCACCTTGAACTGGGCGGTCTTGCCGGCCAGTTCATTGAGACCGTAGTCTTCCGGGAACGTCGCCTCAAGGGTGCGCTCCTCCCCGGCCCTGACACCCGTGAGCTGCTCCTCGAAGCCGGGGATCATCCGGTTGGAGCCCAGCTCCACCGGCACGCTGGTTCCGGTATTGCCGGAGAAGGGCTCGCCGTCGACGCTGCCCTCGAAGTCGATCACCACCCGGTCGCCCTCCCGGGCCTCGCGATCCACGGGTTCCCATTCGGCCCGCTGGCGGCGCAGCTTCTCCAGCATGTTGTCGATTTCCCTGTCGGTGACCTCGGCCACCGGCTTTTCGATATGCGCGCCCTCCAGGGAGGCGGGCTGGAATTCGGGATAGACCTCGAAGGTGGCGGTATATTCCAGGGCCTGGCCGGGGTCCATGCGCTGGGGCTCGATCTGGGGGCCGCCGGCGGGGCGCAGTTCCTGCTCGGCAAAGGCCTCCTGGAGCGTGGTGCGCATCACCTCGCTGACCACCTCGGCGCGCACCTGGGAGCCGTAGCGGCTCTCCACCACCCGCAGCGGCACCTTGCCGGGACGGAACCCGTCCAGCCGGACCGTGCGGGCCATGCGCTTGAGCCGGTTCTCCACTTCCCGGTCCACCCGCTCCGCGGGCACCTGGACGGTCATGCGACGCCCCAGCGCGCCGGTGGTCTCAACGGAAACTTGCATCGATATTCCCCATTTAACGAAGGCCGGCCTGGCCGACTCTGCCTGTGAACCAATTGTGTTGTCGTTGACGTCTCCCCCCGGCCCCGGGGCCGGGGGGGACGGATTCTGGTGCGAAAGGAGAGACTCGAACTCTCACGGGTTTCCCCACTGGCACCTAAAGCCAGCGCGTCTACCAATTCCGCCACTTTCGCAGGTGCCCGGGAGCTGTTCTCTGGGGCGCCGGCCGGTCACCTGGGCGGGCGCCCCGAACCCGATCCGGGCGGCGCGCCGCCCCCCGCCCCGGCGCGCCGGGAAAGGCCGGCTGCCGGGAGCGATTATACCGCCTCGCCCGGAGGCGGCGTAAGCCCCGATAATCCAGGTGCCCGAAGGGAAAAGGAAATTGCCGAATGGAGAGATGATTTAAGCTGGTGGGCCGTGTAGGAATCGAACCTACAACCTACTGATTAAGAGTCAGCTGCTCTACCAATTGAGCTAACGGCCCGGTAAACAGATGATTTGACCACAAAACGACCGGACGATTCAAGGCCGCGTCGTTGGCTGGGCCAGGAGGAACTGGGGTGAGCGATGGGACTCGAACCCACGACGACCGGAATCACAATCCGGGGCTCTACCAACTGAGCTACGCTCACCATAACAACCGCTTTTCCCGCCGCCGGCGGGGCCGGGCGAATGGCGCGCCCGGCAGGATTCGAACCTGCAACCACCGGCTTAGAAGGCCGATGCTCTATCCATTGAGCTACGGGCGCAGGTACGCTCTGCAATCACTGGCATTCCCGGCTGCCGGGGAGCGTGCCTGCCGGGACTAATGGTCGGGGTAGAGGGATTCGAACCCCCGACATCCAGCTCCCAAAGCTGGCGCGCTACCAGACTGCGCTATACCCCGTGCTCGGCGCCGGGGGCGCGCCGCCGGCTCCCGGCGGAGCAAGGCAGCAGATAATAAGCCCTGCCTGATTTTCCGTCAAACCGGGCACGGCCGTCCGCGAACCTTGTACCCCCCTTTACCGGCGTGCGAGAATTCTTCGCTTTGCAGCGGTGATTCCCACACCACCCAGCGGGGCCGGCCTCGGTCATGACGGCGCAGATCATTGATGGCAAAGCCAACGCGGCGCGCATCCGCGCCTCCCTCGCGGAGCGGGTGGCCGAGCGGGTGGCGGCGGGCAGGCGCCCCCCCGGGCTGGCGGTGATCCTGGTGGGCAGCGATCCGGCCTCCGAGGTCTACGTGCGCAGCAAACGCCGGGCCTGCGAGGACATCGGGATCGTCTCCAAGGCCTATGATCTGGCGGCCGGGATCTCCCAGGACGAGCTGCTGGCGCTCATCGACCAGCTCAACGCCGACGCCGCCATCGATGGCATCCTGGTCCAGCTGCCCCTGCCCGGGCATATCGATCCTGAGACCGTCATCGAGCGCATCCGTCCCGACAAGGACGTGGACGGCTTCAACCCCTACAATATCGGTCGCCTCGCCCTGCGCCTGCCCCTGCTGCGCTCGTGCACGCCCTACGGCATCATGACCCTCCTGCGCACCGTCGGAGAGACCTTCCACGGACGTGAAGCGGTGGTGGTGGGCGCCTCCAACGTGGTGGGCCGCCCCATGTCCCTGGAGCTGCTCCTGGCCGGCTGCACCGTCACCACCTGCCACCGGTTCACCCGGGATCTGGCCGCCCATGTCGGCCGCGCCGAGATCCTGGTGGCTGCGGTGGGCAGACCGGGTCTGGTCAAGGGGGACTGGATCAAGCCCGGGGCCACGGTGATCGATGTGGGCATGAACCGCCTGGAGGACGGTCGTCTGGTGGGGGACGTGGAGTTCGCGGCCGCCTCGGAACGGGCGGCCTGGATCACGCCGGTGCCCGGCGGCGTGGGCCCCATGACCGTGGCCACGCTGATGCAGAACACCTTGCAGGCCGCGGAGCAGTACCACGACCCGGACTGAAACCGGCGGCCTCAGCCCTCGGCCCGGCTCTCCCCCGGCAACCGGGGATGCTCGGCCAGCAGTTGCGCCAGGGGTGCGGGCCGGGCGATGTGATAGCCCTGGGCGTAGTCCACCCCCAGGGTGCCCAGGGACTCCATCACCGCTTCGGTCTCCACGAACTCCGCGATGGTGCGGATCTGCATGACATGCCCGATGTGGTTGATGGCCTCCACCATGGCCAGATCGATGGGGTCCTCGGTGATATCCCGCACGAACGCCCCGTCGATCTTCAGATAGTCCACTTTCAGGTTCTTCAGGTATCCGAAAGAGCTCAGTCCGCTGCCGAAGTCATCCAGGGCGAACCGGCAGCCCATCGCCTTGAGGGTGGACATGAACCGCGTGGCCCCGTGCAGGTTGGCAATGGCCGCCGTCTCGGTGATCTCAAAGCACACCTGCTCCGGGGGAAACCCGGTGCGCCGGAGCTGCTCGACCACATAGTCCAGGAACTGCGTGTCCCCCAGGGACTGTCCGGACAGGTTCATGGCGCACAGGGAGTGCGCCGGCAGCTGCAATCGGGCGGCGGCCGTCTCCAGCAGGGTGCGCACCACCCACCGGTCGATGGAAGGCATGAGGTTGTAACGTTCGGCGGCCGGGATGAAGGCCATGGGCGGAACCTCCTCGCCCTGGGTGTCCCGCATGCGCAGCAGCACCTCGTAGAGCACCGGGCCGGAATCGTCCCCGGTGATCGGCACGATGGGCTGGTAGTAGAGGCAGAATCGGTCATCGTCCAATGCCTTCTGCAGACGCGCCACCCAGCGCATCTCGCCCTGGCGGCGTCTGAGCTCCCGGTCGTCGGGCTCGTACACGTGCAGCCGGTTTCGCCCGGCGTCCTTGGCGGCGTAGCAGGCCACATCGGCGGCGCTCATCACTTCCGCCAGGCTCTGGCTGTCCGCGGTCACCGCAACCAGCCCGACGCTCACACCGATCTCGAAGCCATGGTCGTCACAGGCGAAACGGAAATCCCTCACGGTTTCCCGCAGGGACTCGGCGATCCGCCGCGCCTGCGCCAGACTGCAGCGATGCAGCAGCACACCGAACTCGTCGCCGCCCAGACGGGCAAGGATGTCCGTTTCGCGCACACGCCCTTCCAGCAGGCCCGCCAGCTGGCGCAGCATCTCATCACCGGCGATATGCCCGCAGGTATCGTTGACGATCTTGAACTGGTCCAGATCCAGGTAGCACACGGCGTGCTCGATGTGCTCCTCGCGCGCGCTGACGATGGCCAGCTCCAGGCGCTGCTCGAATTCGCGACGGTTGTAGAGTCCGGTCAAGGCGTCGTGGGTGGCCTGGTAGGAGAGCTGGCGCGCCAGCCGCCGGGCGTGCCCCACGTCATGGAAGACCACGACGGCGCCGATGATCTGGCCCGCCCGATCCCGGATGGGCGCCGCCGAATCGGCGATGGCCACCTCGTCGCCGTCCTCGCGCACCAGCACCGTGTGGTCGGCCAGATCCACCACCTCGCCGCGACGCAGGCACGCCGATACCGGATTGTCCACCGGCTCGCGGCTGTTCTCGTCGAACAGGCGCATGATCTCTTCAAGCGGTCGTCCCCGGGCCTTGGAAAGCGGCCAGCCGGTCAGTGCCTCGGCCACCGGATTGCAGTACTCGATGCGCCCGGCCGCATCGGTCGTGATCACCGCATCGCCGATGGAATGGAGGGTCACCTCGGCCTTTTCCTTCTCGCGATACAGGGCTGATTCCGACTCGCGCACCCGGCCCAGGGCCTCGCGCAGCTCGTCCTGCTGCAGCAGCACGTAATCCAGGGCCTTGTTGATGAACTTGCCCAGGAACCCGAACTCGTCCTGGCGCCGCTCATCGAAGCGCTCGCTGGTCTCGCCGCTGGAGAAGGCCTCGGCGGTGCGCACCATGCGCAGGAAGGGCCGGGTGAGCAGCCGCTGGAGCACCCATTGGAGGATGAAGCCGAACATCAGGAACAACGCGCCCATGGTCATCAGCAGACCCTTGCGCTGCTCGGCGATCTGGCGCCTGAGGTTCGGATGGAACAGCTCCACCCGGCTCAGCCCGGCGCCGGCCCGGCCGGCACCCACCGACCGTGTCATGGCGGTAAGACCCCGCCCGGTACTGCCGAAACGGCGGGTCTTGCCGTCCAGGGTCACAACCGCCCCCTTGAACTCCAGTTCCCCGAGCAGGCGCCCGACCTCCCCGTCCAGGGCGTGCGGCGCAGGCTTCGGATGGTTCTTCAGATAGAGCTGCAGCGTGCTCACGAACTGCTCGGCATGCTGCCCGTAGTGGGCGCGCAGCTCGGACTCGATGCGCTGCAGGAGAATGACCGAGAGGATCAGCCCGACCAGGACCAGGCCCCAGAACACGATCCCGGTGATCTTGGCGGGCAGGCTGGACTGAAAAGCTTTTTCGGCGGCGAGGTCGCCCGGGTCGCGAGTCATCGGAAGCCCGCAAGCTTGAGGGAGATCAGGACCGGGCACACTCCGCTCAGGCCGGCGCCGAAAATGGCGAACCCCATGAACCAGGGGAAGAACCACAGCACACCGGGAAAGCCGAAGTGCGAGATTCCCAGCATCAGCGCCACCACCAGGCGCCAGGCCCGCTCGGCGTCGAATTCGAGGCGGGGCAGCATCGCCTTGATCACGAGCTCGCCGCCCTCG
>DATFLG010000007.1:0-2656 GCA_035267985.1 Gammaproteobacteria bacterium
CCACCCGATCCCTCGGCCGCCACCTTCGTCAACGCCGCCGTCAGCGTCGTCTTACCATGGTCCACGTGACCAATCGTTCCCACGTTCACGTGCGGCTTCTTACGCTCGTACTTTTCCTTGGACATCAGGCTGGTCTCCCAAGTCGCTCAGTCAGTCAATGTCTGGCCTCTTGCGCGCGCGCCACACGGAAGAGCGCGCCAACAGCGAAACGTCGCCGGCGCACCCCGTGCCCCGGCGGTATGGGCGGTACGCCGCTGCGCGTACGCCAAGCTTGGAGCCCATAACCGGACTTGAACCGGTGACCTCTTCCTTACCAAGGAAGTGCTCTACCGACTGAGCTATATGGGCAAACTCAATGCGGGCGCACAGCGCTGCGCCGGCGCCCCGATCTGGAGCGGGTGATGGGAATCGAACCCACGTCATCAGCTTGGAAGGCTGAGGTTCTACCATTGAACTACACCCGCCACGGCTGAAAACCCGCCCGACGGCGCGCCGGTCCTTGCACCGCTGCGTGCACGATTCTGGTGGAGGGGGGAGGATTCGAACCTCCGAAGGCTGAGCCGTCAGATTTACAGTCTGATCCCTTTGACCGCTCGGGAACCCCTCCGCGGGCGTAAGCGACGTATTGTCGGCGACAAGCCACTGGGTGTCAACTCCGGTAAATGGTTCCGTCCAAGGCATTTTTCCGGTCCTGCCCGGGGCCCGGGCGTGCCCTTGTCCATGACCGCCGTCCGGGAGTCTGTTAGCATGCCCGGATGCGCCGCCCCGGCGGCCGGACCCGGTGCGCAGGTTGCCGGCACCGGCCCACGAAGTCCGGTGAAGCCGCAGGAACTGGTTATTTTTCCACAGGTATCTTCCATATGAAAGTGACGATTTACGGCTCGGGCTACGTGGGGCTGGTCACGGGCGCCTGTCTGGCCCAGGTGGGCAACGAGGTGCTGTGCGTCGACGTGGACCCCCGCAAGGTGGAGCGGCTGAACCGGGGAGAGGCGCCCATCTTCGAGCCGGGCCTGGAGGAGATGCTCGACGCCAACCGCCGGGCCGGGCGACTGGCGTTCACCCTGGACCCGGCCCAGGGCGCCGCCCACGGCCTGTTCCAGTTCATCGCCGTGGGCACCCCCCCGGACGAGGACGGCTCGGCGGATCTGCAGCATGTGCTGGCGGTGGCCCGCAGCATCGGCGAGCATATCGGCGAATACCGGGTTGTCGTCAATAAGTCGACGGTTCCCGTGGGCACGGCGGACCGGGTGCGCGAGACGCTGCAGGCGGTGCTCGACGAACGCGGGGCCGACGTGCCCTTCGACGTGGTCTCCAATCCCGAATTCCTCAAGGAAGGCGCAGCCATCGAGGATTTCATGCGCCCCGACCGGATTGTCGTGGGCACGGACAATCCGCGGACCGCCGAGCTGCTGCGGGCCCTGTATGCGCCGTTCAACCGCAGCCACGACCGGCTGCTGGCCATGGACGTGCGCTCGGCGGAGCTGACCAAGTATGCGGCCAATGCCATGCTGGCCACCAAGATCAGCTTCATGAACGAGCTGGCGAACATCGCCGAGCGCCTCGGCGCCGACATCGAAAGCGTGCGGATCGGCATCGGCTCGGATCCGCGGATCGGCTACCAGTTCATCTACCCGGGGGCGGGATACGGCGGCTCCTGCTTTCCCAAGGACGTGCGCGCCCTGGAGCGCACCGCCTCCCAGAGCGGATATACCGCCGAGCTGCTGCGGGCCGTGGAGTCGGTCAACGATCAGCAGAAGCGCAGCCTGTTCCGCAAGATCACCGATCACTTCGGCCCCCAGCTGCAGGGGCGCACCTTCGCCCTCTGGGGCCTGGCGTTCAAGCCCAATACCGACGACATGCGCGAGGCCTCCAGCCGCGTGCTGATGGAGGCGCTGTGGGAGGCCGGTGCCGCGGTCCGCGCCCATGACCCGGTGGCCATGGAGGAGGCCGCCCGGCTCTACGGTCAACGCGCGGATCTGGTGCTGTGCGAGACTCCCGAGGCCACCCTGGACGGCGCCGATGCCCTGGTGGTGATGACGGAGTGGCCGCTGTTCCGCAGCCCGGACTTCGAACGCGTCCGCAACGCCTTGAGCCACCCGGTGATCTTCGACGGGCGCAACCTGTACGACCCCGACCAGATCGCCGCCCTGGGCTTTACCTACCACTCCATCGGCCGCCGCCCGGTGGGCGGCTGAGCCGGACCGGTCCACGCCCGGCCGGCGCCACCGGGGCCCTCGGACCCTGCAGATCCGCCTCGACTGCCCCGCCCCGCCCCGCCGCGGACATGTGCCGCGGCGAAGTCGGTTGAAAAAGGGCCAGGGATGGCCTTATTTCAACATCCTGCTCCTGCTAGAGATGGCGGGAAAAGGTGGCCCGGGAGGCGTCCTCCAGGAGGGCATCGAAATCCTCGCCGGAAAGGTGCACCAGCCGCTCGTGGTCACCGGCTTCCACGTAGACGTCGGGTTCCTCCACCAGGCGCTCATCCACCACTGTCTCGAGACCGTAGGCGGCCCCGAAGGCGGGGACAGCCCCCGGTTCACAGTCCTCGAACAGCCTGGCCACCTCGGATTCGGTCGCCAGCCCCAAGGGCCGGTTGAGCCGGCGGTGGAGTTCGCCCAGGTCCAGACGACAGGTGGCAGGCAGCACCGCCAGCAGG
>DATFLG010000008.1:0-4996 GCA_035267985.1 Gammaproteobacteria bacterium
GCCCGGCGGCCATCACCGGACCTGGAGCTGCCCGGCCAGTGAGCGCCACCCCGGATCCGGAGTGAATCGCGGGCCGTCTCGCGCCTGCAGGGTGGAGATCCGTTCCGTCGGGCGGGACGCTCCGGCATCGCGGATGTACCGCAGGGAACCGCCCCCGCAACCCGCGAAGCCGGTGGCACAGACCAGCCCCGCGTCCGGCAGGTCGGCATTCGTCACCAGGCCGGCCCGCAGGCAGGCCACCGCTTCGTTGAGCAGGCGCAGAATCATTCGCTCGGCCGTGTCCGCGGGTGTGTGCCCGGCGCCGTCGCCGGGCGTTCTGAGGGTTTTGCCGCCACGGTGGCGATAGAAACCTGAACCGGCAGCTTCCCGGAAACCTCCCAGCTCCATCCCCTGATCCGGGGCGGAGCGCCGGGTACGCAGGGAGGTACCGGACGCCCTTCCATTCTTCCCAACTATAGTCGGGCTGGCGCGGCGGGCGAGGGGACGGCCGGCTGTCCGGCCCGACTCAGAGCAGAGCGAGGGCCCGGTCCAGGACGGTGGGGGGCGTGTAGAAATGGGGGGAAAAGCGAATGCCGCCGCCGCGCCGGGCGCAGAGCACGCCCCCGGCGCGCAGATGCTGAAACAGGGCTTCCGGGTCCGTCTTGCGCGGCCGAAAGGTGACGATGCCGGCGTGGCGGGCGGGGTCCGTGGGCGTCAGGATTTCGTATTTTCCGCTTATAGAATTCAATTTATCAATAAGATATGAAGTATTTCTAATAACCTGAGTGAATATGGCTTCCGATCCCACCTCCTCCAGGAGCTGGAGACTGGCGTGCAGGGCGTGTATTCCCAGCATATTGGGGCTGCCGCACTCGAAGCGCCGGCCGCTCCGGGCCACCTGCCAGTCCGGCCGCTCGAACTCCCCCATCTGCTCCACCATGTGCCATCCGTACTGGTGCAGGGTGAGCCGCTCCCGGACACCGGCGCGGCAATAGAACACGGCCAGCCCTTCGGGCCCGAGCATCCACTTGTGGCCGTCGGCCATCACGAAATCGGCGTGGATCCGGGCCACGTCCATGGGGACGGCGCCCAGGCTCTGGATCGCGTCCACGCAGAACAGGATCTGGTGCTGGCGGCAGTACCGGCCCAGGCGCTCCAGATCCAGGCGCAGGCCGCTGCCGAACTGCACGGAGCTGACGGAGATCAGCCGGGTGCGCTCCCCCACCCGCTCGAGAATCGCGTCCTCCGGTGACGGGCCCTCATTGAGGGGCGCCTGGCGTACCGTCACGCCCAGGGGCCTGAGGGATTCCCAGACAATCCGGTTGGAGGGGAACTCCTGATCGGTGATCACCACATTGTCGCCGTCGTCCCAGTCCAGACCGTGGGCAACCACAGACAGGGCTTCGGAGGTGCTCTTCAGCAGGGCGATCTCGTCGCTGGAGTCGGCATTGAGCAGCCGTTGAAGCTGTGCGCGAAGCGACTGCTCCGTGGCGAGCCACTGCTCGTAGCGTGCCGATCCCTGTTGCAGGTTCTCCCGGGCGAACGCGCTCACGGCCTCGGCGGTTCGCCGGGGCCAGGGTCCGACCGCGGCATGATTGAGATGGAGCACCGCGGGATCGAGGGGGAATTGTTCGTCGTACATGGGGCATCACCGGGCTGAGCGCCAGGGGCCATGGTAATCCATGGATCGGGCCTGGGTATACGGGCGCCGCCCCGATTCCCCGGCAGGCTGCGGTCAGGGTGCCGCGACAGACGCGATGGAACTCGTGGACCGGACATCGTTCGAAATGGCAAACGGCGGAACCGGGAGCGCGCTCAGATACCCGCCGGCGGGCTGTCGCCGGAGCGATTTCCCAGGTGCAACGGATCACCTGCGCCAGGTTCACCCGACGGACAATCGCACATGGAACGAACAAGGAGGTGCCCACATGGACGAACGACGGTCGTGTTTCCCGAAAGTGATCGGCCTGTTGACGGTCGTGACGGCGCTGGCGTTGGGCGGTGCACCCGCCGCCAGCGCCGCGAGCGCGGATCCCGGCTATCTCACCGCCAGCAACGGGAGCATCGTCACCAGCGGTGCCGGGGAATGCTGGCACACCAGCCGATGGACCCCGGACGATGCCGTAGCCCAGTGCGAGCCGGGGCTGGTGGCCCAGCGGGTTCAGCAGGTGGAACCGGCGGCGGGACCGGTGGCCAGGGTCGAGCCGCCGCCGCCGAGCTTCAGGCATGTGACCCTCAACGACAAGGCCTATTTCGCCTTCGACAAGGCCCGGCTGCGCGCGGGGGCCAAACAGCAGCTCAAGCAGCTGCTGGGACAGGCCCACGACATGCAACGCCTCTCGTCGGTGACGGTGGTGGGCTATGCGGACCGCATCGGGCCCGCCCGCTACAACAAAGGACTGTCCCGGCGCCGCGCCGAGGCGGTCAAGCAATACCTGGTGCAGCAGGGGGTCAATCCCGACGCCATCGAGATCCGCGCCATGGGCGAGAAGGATCCGGTCAAGTTCTGTCCGGGCAACGCGGCGACCCCCCGGCTGATCCAATGCCTGGCACCCAACCGGCGCGCGGTCATCACCATCAAGGCCACTCAGACGCTGCCGGGCGCCGGTTGACCAAAGCCCCGGACTTCCCTGGTGAACCGCGTTGCTGGTGGGCCCAAGACGCCACCGTCGCCGCGGCGGGGGCGCTTGAGGAAGGCTGTTAAAAAAATGCGGCGGGACATGGGGCCTGCATGTCCCGCCGCTCGGGGTCCGGCGGCTGCCTGCGTGCCGCCGGTCGCAACTGCCGCCGCGCCGGCGCCCGGCGCACAGGGCTGCGCCCTCAGGTGACGTTGATGCGGGTCCTGGCGGTTCCCAGCACCGCCCCGGTAACCCAGTGCAGGAACTCCACCGTGACTTCGTAGGTACCCGGGGTGGTGGGAGTCAGCAGGCAGTCGTAACGCTCGGCCGCCACGGCATCGATGTGGTCCATCTGCACCGCGTTGGGGAACGGCCGCCCGTCGGAAGCCACCACGGTGGCCGTCAAACCCCCGAACGTGATGCGCTGGGGGTAGTACCCGGCGGCAAGGTAGCGCACCAGCAGGGTCTGGCCGGCGTTCATGTCCACGGCCACCCGCGGGTCGGTGAGGGCCGACTGGGCGCCGTCCACGCCCGTGATGATGAAGTAGTCGGGATTGAGGTCGTTCAGACCCGCATCCCCCCCGCAGGTGCCGGCATCCCAGCATTTGGTGTGCCAGCTGGAGTCGATCTCGTCGCAGACCCAGAAGGCTTCCACGTCATAGGTGGGCCCGCCGGCGAACACCCGCCGGGTTCCCGGCGGGTCGTTGGGATCGGGCTGCGGGTCCACCACGATCAGCCCGTACATCCCCATCTCGGCGTGCAGCACCGTGTTGGTATGACAGTGGTAGAAGTAGGTACCCGCCTGGTGGGCGCGCCACTGGTAGGTGTAGGTGCCGTCCACGTCCCAGGAAATATGACCCACGCCGTCGTTCTGCCAGGCCGGCTCGATGCCGTGATGATGGATGGTGTGCACCCACATGTTGCCCTGCACGGTGAGCACCGTGTGGACCACATCGCCTTCCCGGACCCGGATGGCCGGGGAGGGGAAGGGCTTGTCCATGCCGTTGTTCACCGCCAGATCCGGAAAGCCCCAGACGGTGATTACGTTGCCGTCGTCCATGGTGATGGAGCCGTTCATGTAGATGCCCCGCTGGAACACCGCGTCCGGGTTGTTCACAAGGCCCGGCGTGGCGGGCGCTCCCGGATAAACATAGCAGGCGGCGGCGACGCCGCCGCACATGCCGCCGCCGTTCATCGTGTCGCGTTTCATCCTGTGCCTCCTATACGAAATGGATCTCGCCCATGGCGCCGAACAGGTACAGGCCGCCGCCGGCGGTCTGGGTCATCTCGTCGTGCAGGTGCATGGGGTAGGTGCCGGTGTTGACGGGGGGGTAGGCGTCGGGCGGCTGCTCGAACGGGTAGATGGCGTCCACCTGACCCATGTCCCGGTCCAGGCGCAGGATGTCCTTCTTCCAGATGTCCTGGCGGCGTTTGCCGTTGTAGGTCAGCCATTCCATGTGGTTGGCGTGCACATGCATGCCATGGGTGCAGTGGCCGCAGTTGAACAGGCGGACCAGGGCCCGGTCGCCGACGCTGCCCACCAGCACAGTGCGCGGATCGGCCATGGCGTCGACGCCGGGATCGCCGTTGCCGGGTGCGTTGGGCGGACGCGAGCTCAGGCCGTTGACCGTGAAGTAGCGGGGCTTGAACGGGGTGGTGGGGGTGGTGCCGTCGTGCAGGGCCCCATGCCACACCGGGTCGATGTCGTTGAACAGCCAGAAGTACTGCTGAACGAAGGTGGGGCTGCCCGGATAGAGCTCGTTGCTGGCGTTGGCCGGCATGACGGCCAGCCCGCCGTGCAGGCCCAGCAGCCGGTTGTAGGGGGCGTTGGAAGAATCGTAATACAGATACGAGCCCTCGGTGCCGGCTCCGGGGGTGAACTGCACCGTCGCCTGCTGGCCGGGGGCGATGTCACCGGTATCGGCGAAGCCGTCAATGGTGAACCGGTGGGTGGTATTCAGGGTGTTGATGACGGTGATGGTCACCGTATCCCCCTGCTGGCATACAAGCTGCTCGCCGGGAACGTCCAGAGCCGTGGCGCTGCTGCTGAAACCGCGGAAGTAGACGTCCTTGCCGTCCGGCTGGGTGATGTAGCCGTCGGTGATATAGAGGGTGTGGGCGACGCTGGCACGTGCGCGCGGAATCCAGCTGATCAGGCCGCTTCCAGCGGCGAGGGTGCCTGCAATCCCTGCAGTCCCGAGCTTCAGGAAGCTTCTTCGTCTCATGGGGCTGCTCCAGGGTTGTTTTAATGGGAGTATCAGCGGAACTGCCGCGGGTAATGTGGCTGGAGCAGAGGGGAGGAATATGTAACTTTTGTTACAAACTCGTGAAGTTTTTACGAATGGGCCTCCGTGCCGTAAAGTTTATGTCAAGTCCGGGTCGGACCCCCGACCGGAAGG
>DATFLG010000009.1:0-3903 GCA_035267985.1 Gammaproteobacteria bacterium
GTCATGGAGGCTCCTCGAGGTATGACGGGCTGAAGGCTCAGTCTACACGGGGCTTCGTCCACCCATCAAACCGCCGGGGTCCGGCGGCGATCCGTCAATGCAATGGAGCCGGCGCGCCTTCATGACCGTGGAAACCCCGGCGCCCTTTGCCTATGGTGTTATCAGAGCGGTTGAGCGCCGCGTCAGGGCAGCGAAAGGAGACCTTCCATGCATCTGGTGTCCCGATTGTGTGCGATACCCGGCGTCGTCGCGGCCGGTGAATACGCCTACCACGGCGATCAGTTCACCTATGAAGGAAACCTGGACCAGGAGCAGGCGCAAAATGCCTCCATCATGTGCCGTGCCACCACCATGGCCGTACACATGCAGGCGGAGATGATCGATCTGGCCGCCGCGGGGGACCTTCGCGCCTCACCCGTCAATGCCTGGATGGTGCGCGGGCCCGAATTCACCGTCTGCGTTGTCGCTCATGTCTTCTGTTTCGTGGAGAACGCCAGCACCGCCCTCAACACGGTGATGGCCCTGATGCGGGAACAGCTGGCCGGCGAGCCCGACGAGTTGATCTACTGAACCGGTCTCGCGCATCGCGTCTGCGCCATCGATATTCCCGCCCGGCAGGCCATGGGCGGACACCTCGAACGCCCGCAATTCCCGGTGCCTGGTCCCCGCCACCAGCGCGGTCAGCCCGCTGTAAATCCGCGTCCAGCCGGCGGATTGGTCTGTCTCGGCCCCCTCAGGGACCTGGCCGCGGCGCAGGCCTCGAAGCGCCCATGGCCGGGGACCGGCCGGTGGGCTATCGTTGCCTTAGAGGGCGGCCCGGGTCCGCGCAACGGGACGCCTTGTGGCGAACAAGCCGCCCCGCCGGCAAGGAGCCGCCAGTGATCAGCGCCGAATGTCTCGATCGATTGGACGCCCCGGTGCCGCCGATGCTCGAGCGCGCCCTGGGCTACCGCGGCGACGCACTGCTGGTGGCGTTCTTCCGGGATGAAGGCCAGTTCGCCTACAGCGACGGACGCATCACCTTCTGCGGCACCGACGGACAGGGCTGGCAGACCTTTCTGCGCCACCCGGTGGTGGCTGCGACGGTACAGGGCTACCGGCTGGGCAGCGCCCGGGAGCCGGCGCGGGACTGGCTGCTCCTGGACCGGGAACAGCGCTCGCTGTATGCCGGCGACCATCAGGACGTGGAGGACATACTCCTGGCTCAGTGGCTGGACACGTCGCTGGCCGACCTGGACGTGGCCCGGACCGTGGAAACCCTGTTGCAGGACCTGGCTGACTCCGAGGGGGCGGCGGGACCGACGGAGCGCCGCCCGGGGCCCGCCGAGGGTTCCGCCGGCGCCCTGCGGTCCTGGCTCGACCGGCAGCTCCAGTAGACCCACGTCCGGAACCGGCCCGCATCGAAAACGCCATCGCCACCATGGGTTTGGCCGCCGCGGGGTCGCCTCCAGCCGCCACCGGAGGGAGCGGGTTGCAGGTCCGTCCTGTTGAACTAGATTTGAAGTGAATCAAACCCATGCCCATGGTGCGACCGCGACCATGACGGAGGTGAGGCTATATGGACGCGCAGACATTGAATCAGCGTTGTGTGGAGCTCATGAACAACCCCGACGTGCAGCACCGGATGTGGCATCCGCGCATGTTCTGGAAGGTGGGCGCCCTGGAGAATCCGCGGCCTGGGGAGTTGACCAGTCCGAAGGTGGACCTGGAGGAGCTGGAGGTGCTGCTGGCCTCGGCGGCTCACCAGAAGTCGCAATGCCTGGAGGATCTCAACAAACGCATTCCGGGCCGCGGGGATCTGATCGTGCACATGGTCCGCCGTGGCGACATGCCGCTGCTTGCCCGGCCCGCCCCATGAATTGCAACGTCGGCGGAATCGACCGGGCGGCGCGCACCGTGATCGGCGTCGCCCTCCTGGTAGTGTGGGGCGTGGTGCCCCTGAGCGCCCTGTGGAGCACGGTGGTGCTGGTGGTGGGCGCCATCCTGCTGATCACCGCCCTCGCCCGCACCTGTCCGCTCAATGCGCTGTTCGGCATCAACACCTGCGGACACACGGAGCAGCCGTAGCGCGGCCCGCCTCAATATCCGTCCGGGGCGCGGCGCAACGCCTTCAGGGTCGGCAGCAGCCCCGGCAGGAGGGACATGAAGGGGTGGCGTTCGGCCACCTGCTCCACCGCGCCCCCGAATCCCATCGCCCGATGCAGATACAGATAGGCGATCACCACGGACGAGGAACGCCCTACTCCCGCATTGCAGTACACCAGGATGGTCTGCCGGCGGACATGGCCGGCAATCCATTCCACGGCCTCCGCAAGCTGCCGGGCGGGAATGGGCTGCATATCCACGATCGGCACCTGATGCGCCACTGCCCGGGCCGCCGGCGGCGCAAGCTCGGCAGCCACGCACAGCAGGGCCGTCACCTGCGGATCGGGGCGAAGTCCGTCCCGGGCGTCCCCGATGGCCAGATGTTCGAGTACGCGATCCAATCCCGTCGCCTCCTCACAGAGCCTGGTGGCGTTCCCCCAGCACCTCCACCTGATCGCCGAGCACGTCCTCCACGTACAGCATCTGCACCAGCACGATCGCCGTCACCGCCAGGGGTGTGGCCAGCACGATGCCGAACAGCCCGAACAACACCCCCATGAGCAGCTGGGCCGCCAGCAGCACCGCCGGCGGCAGGGAGACGGCGCGCTCCTGGATCAGGGGTGTGATCAGATTGCCCTCCACGAACTGCACCCCGGCGTAGACCCCCATCACGTAGAGCGCCTGCAGCGGGCTCTGCAGCAGCCCGATCATCACTGCCGGCACCGCGGACACCACCGGCCCGATGAACGGCACGAACGACAGCACCGCGGCGATCAGGCCCAACGCCAGCACCAGAGGCAGGCCGATGGCCCACAGGGCCAGTGCGGTGAGCACGCCGACCACCGCCATGGCCGACATCCGCCCCACCAGCCACCAGCGCAGGGCGTGCCCGAGATAGTGCAGAACCTGTCCGCCGCGCTCGCGGCGGGAGCGGGGCAGCAGGCGCAGGGCATTGTCCACGTACAGATGGGGGCTGACGGCCAGATAAAAGCCCACCAGCAGAATGAAGGTGACGTTCACCACCACTCCCAGGGCGGTGGAAAACATACCCGAGATCTGGCCCAGCAGGTCCGCCCTGGACGGCAGCCAGTTGCCGGCGGCCGGTGCGTGATCAAGGAGCATCCGGCCCCAGGACTGGTCTTTCAACAGGGTCTGGATATGGGCGAGCGCCTGGGGCACCCGCTCGCTGAGCTGGGAAATCTGGTCACCGAGCCGGGCCCCCACGGTTTCTCCGAATCCCACCAGCAATGCCACCAGCAGTATCAGAACCACCACCAGTGCCCACGGCCGCGGCAGGGGCGTGGCATCACTCAGCAGCCGCGCCAGGGCATCCAGCCACAGCGCAAACAGGGTGGCCGCAAACAGGACCAGCAGGACCTGGGACACATGCCAGAAAAGCGCAAGCGCGGCCACCAGTGCCGCCGCCACGACGGCGGCGACCAGAACCCGGCGCAGATAGCTGCTGGAGGAACGGGCTTCAGCCATTCGGGGTGCTCACTCGGTTGTCAGCCGCCGGACCGGGCCGCGATCCGGATGGCGCGGAAAAGTGTTCAGGCTACGCCGGAATACCGACCGGCAACAGTCGCCCGGCGGCCCCCCGCCCGGGACATCCCGTCGCCACGCCCGGAACAATCCGCGTGTTCCCGGCCACGTAGTATAGCCCGCGCCAACCGCGGGCCGGCCACCGGCTGCTATTCTTTAGCTTGGACGGTGACGGCGGGAGAAGGCGGCGGCGTGTTCGGAAAACGGTTCACCCTGTTCACCATACTGGGTTTCGAGGTCCGAATGGACCTGACCTGGCTGATCCTGGCCGTGCTC
>DATFLG010000010.1:0-7657 GCA_035267985.1 Gammaproteobacteria bacterium
AGACCAGGCGTTCGTGGAAGGCAAACTGGTGAGCGCACCCGCCTGGCCCGCCCACCCGGCGTGGCTGGCCGAGTTCCTCAAGGTCCTGGGCACGCGCATCGAGCCCTGAGGGCAATGCCATGGGCGGATTCCCTCAGCGGATCGGGGCGGCTGCCCGGGCGAAGCAGGCCCTGATCCTGGGGGTGGTGGCGCTGCTGGGCGCACCGGGCATCCCCCCGGCTGCGGCCGGGCCGGCCCTGGATCTGATCCGGCTGCCCCCGGGATTCCGCATCACCGTTTTCTCGGACCGGGTTCCCGGTGCCCGTTCCCTGGCTCTGGGCAGCGGCGGAACCGTGTTCGTGGGCACCCGCGGGGAGGGCCGGGTCTACGCCCTGCGCGATCGCAACGGGGACGGACGGGCCGATCGGGTCTTCACCGTGGCGCGGGGCCTGGACATGCCCAACGGCGTCGCTTTCCGCGGCGGCGCCCTGTACGTGGCGGAAGTGAACCGCATTCTGCGGCTGGACGGGATCGAATCGCGCCTGGCCGACCCCCCCGCACCGGTCGTGGTACGGGACGATTTCCCGCAGGAACGTCACCACGGCTGGAAATTCATCGCCTTCGGACCCGATGGCCGGCTCTACGTGCCCGTGGGCGCACCCTGCAACGTGTGCGACGCGCCGGGCCATGGCCTCATCTACCGTCTGGGTGCGGATGGCAGCGACAAACAGGTCTATGCCCGCGGCGTGCGCAACACCGTCGGCTTCGACTGGAACCCCGCCACAGGAACCCTGTGGTTCACCGACAACGGCCGGGACTGGCTGGGTGACGACCGTCCGCCCGACGAACTCAACCGGGCGCCGCGTCCGGGCTTGCATTTCGGCTTTCCGTACTGTCACGGCGCCAGCCTGCCGGACCCGGACTTCGGTCCTGGTCACCGCTGCGCGCACTACACACCGCCGGCCGCCGAGCTGGGTGCCCATGTGGCCGCCCTGGGCATGCGGTTCTATACGGGAGGGAATTTCCCGAGCGCCTATCGCGACCGGATCTTCATCGCAGAACACGGGTCCTGGAATCGCAGCCGCAAGGTGGGCTACCGGGTCGTGACGGCCACGGTCCACGACGGACGGGTCGAGGCGGTGCAGCCCTTTGCCACCGGCTGGCTCCAGGGCCAGCGCGCCTGGGGCCGGCCGGTCGACCTGCTGGTGATGCCCGACGGTGCCCTGCTGGTGTCCGATGACCAGGCGGGGGCGATATATCGCATCGTTTACCGACCGGACCCGGAGCCTTCGGGCCAGTGACCACGCGGGCCGCCTGCCTCCAATTTCAGCCGTACCCGCAGGCGCCGGAAGCTGTCCGGGTCCAGGCGGTCGGGCAGCACCACCACCGGAACCCGGCACCCGTCCTTCAGAACCAGGGTGAACAGGACCAGATGGCGCCGGACATGGGCCGGTGCCGACAGCCGCGCCGGCTGCCAGTGCCCCTGCCAGCGGATGCGCCAGACACCGTCGGCGTCCCACACCAGCTCCAGGGGCGCCCCCAGCATGGGCGCCAGACAGCGGCGCCACGCATCCATGGCCGAACCCAGGGCGGCCAGGGCCAGCAGCCCCCGCACCCACAGTGCGACCGGCGCCGCCGCGGCCACCACCAGAGCGGCCCCGTGCCCGGCGGCCAGCAGGCCGATCAGCAGCAGTGACGGGCCCAGATCAAGGCGCAGCGGCGCGGCGTATGGCGTAGACGACATTGGCGACCTCCCTGTCCGCCGGCGCCATCCGATCCATCAACAGCTCCAGCAGCACGTCATCCGGATACTTCAGCAGCAGCTCGAATGCGCGCCTGCCCTCCCCGTCCAGGGTCTCGTAGCCGCGCTCGAGAAACCCACCCAGCAGCTCATCCAGCTCGCGCATGCCGCGACGACACTGCCAGTGCAGACGATTGCGGTCGGTCAGCGACATGTCACGTTGCCTCCACGGCGGGGCCCGCCGCCTGAAGAGCCGGAAACCGCTTGCTGCGCGCCACCCCGCTACAGGGAGCGCTTGACCATCAGCTCCTTGATGCGTCCGATGGCGCGGGTGGGATTGAGCCCTTTCGGACACACCTCCACGCAGTTCATGATGGTGTGGCAGCGAAACAGCTTGAACGGCCCGTCCAGGTCGGCCAGGCGCTCGTCGGTGGCCTGGTCCCGGCTGTCGGCGAGAAACCGCCAGGCCTGCAGCAGGGCCGCCGGTCCGCGGAACTTGTCCGGGTTCCACCAGAACGAGGGGCAGGCAGTGGAGCAGCAGGCGCACAGGATGCACTCGTAGAGCCCGTCCAGGCGTGCGCGATCATCCGGCGACTGCAGCCGCTCCACTTCCGGCTCCGGGTCATGGTTGATCAGATAGGGTTTGACGGCCCGGTACTGGGCATAGAACTGGGACATGTCCACCACCAGGTCCCGTACCACCGGCAGACCGGGCAGGGGCCGGATGGTCACCGGCTCGCGCAGCTGCGCCAGGGGCGTCACGCAGGCGAGCCCGTTGCCTCCGTTGATGTTCATGCCGTCGGAGCCGCAGACCCCCTCGGCGCAGGAACGCCGGAAGCTCAGGGTCTCATCCCGCGCCTTGAGCCGGATCAGCGCATCGAGCAGCATCATGCCCGGCTCGATCTCCGAATCCGGCAGCTCGCAGTCCTGCATGCGCGGTGCGCTGTCGGTTTCCGGATCGTAGCGGTAGATCGAAAAACGCATGGCGCTGCCTCGCTGTTGAGCCGATCAGTAGACCCGCGGCCGGGCCGGGAAGGATTCCACGGTGAGGGGCTTCATGCGCACAGGCTTGTAGTCCATGCGCCGCCCATCCCGGTAGAACAGGCTGTGGCGCAGCCAGTGCACATCGTCGCGCTCGGGATAGTCCTCCCGGGAATGAGCGCCCCGGCTTTCCCGCCGCGCCAGCGCCGAGCACACCGTTCCCAGTGCGATGTCCATCAGATTCTCCAGCTCCATGGCCTCGATGCGGGCCGTGTTGAACACCTTGCTGTGGTCCTTCAGCCGGGCGTCCTCGAGGCGGGCCTCCAGTCCCAGGACCCGCTGCACGGCTTCTTCCAGGACCGCCTCGGTGCGGAACACCCCGCAATAGCGCTCCATCACCTCCTGCAGCTCCACCCGAAGGGCATCCACGGATTCCCCTTCGCCCTTGCGGTCCCAGCGGCTGAGCCGCGCCACGGCCTTCTCGACGCCCGCGTCCGGAAGACCGCGGTGGTAGCGGTTCTCCTGAAGGTAGCCGATGATGTGATTGGCCGCGGCCCGGCCGAAGACCAGGATGTCCAGCAGGGAATTGCCGCCCAGCCGGTTGCCTCCGTGCACCGACACGCAGGCGCACTCCCCGGCCGCATACAGCCCCGGAATGACCTCCTCGGGGCCGTGCTGCTCGGGCACCACCACCTGGCCGAAGCGGTTGGTGGGGATGCCGCCCATGGTGTAGTGCGCCGTGGGGTACACGGGAATCGGGGCGTCGATGGGGTCCAGATGCAGGAACGTCATGACCGTGTCCCGGATGCCGGGCAGCCGCGAGCGGATGACGTCGGCCCCCAGGTGGTCAAGCTTGAGCAGCACGTGGTCCCGGTTTGGTCCGCAGCCGCGCCCCTCGCGCACCTCCACCGCGATGGCACGACTGACCACGTCCCGGCTGGCCAGGTCCCTGGCGTGGGGTGCGTATCGCTCCATGAAGCGCTCCCCTTCGCTGTTGACCAGATACCCGCCCTCACCACGGGCCCCTTCGGTGATGAGCATTCCCTTGCCGGCGACGCCGGTGGGGTGGAACTGGAAGAATTCCAGATCCTGCAGGGGAATGCCCGCCCGCAGGGCCATGGCCATGCCGTCGCCGGTGTTGATCAGGGCGTTGGTGTTGGTACGGAACAGCTGGCCGGCTCCCCCCGTGGCGATCAGGGTGGTCTTGGCTTCGATGATCATGGGTTCGCCGGTGGCGATATCGAGCACCAGGGCGCCGAGAATGTAGCCCTCGTCATCGCCGATCAGGTCCACCGCGTAGAATTCGTCGAAGAAATGGGTGCGGGCCCGGATGTTCTGCTGGTAGAGGGAGTGGAGGATGGCATGGCCGGTCCGGTCGGCGGCTGCGCAGGTGCGCGCCGCCTGCTCGCCGCCGAACTCCCGGCTCTGCCCCCCGAAGGGACGCTGGTAGATGCGCCCGTTGTCCAGGCGCGAGAACGGGACACCCACATGGTCGAGCTCGTAGACCAGCCGCGACGCCGCCCGGCACATGTACTCGATGGCGTCCTGATCCCCCAGATAGTCGCTGCCCTTGACGGTATCGAACATGTGCCAGTGCCAGTTATCCGGCAGCACGTTGCCCAGCGCCGCATTCACCCCACCCTGGGCCGCGACCGTATGGGACCGGGTGGGAAAGACTTTGGAAACCACCGCCACCCGGGCCTCGGCCTGAGCCAGTTGCAGGGCCGCCCGCAGCCCGCCGCCGCCGGCACCGACAATCAGGGAATCGAACTTGCGGCGCGGGATGTTCACGATTCAGGCGCCCCGCCAGGCCACGAGGAACAGCAGGCGCAGGCCCCATGCGCCCATTCCGATCAGGAAAAGACCCACGGCGGCCATGACCGACACCCGCAACCCGCTGGGCCGCACGTAGTCCATGATCACGTCACGCACCCCCACCCACGCGTGTCCCAGCAGGGATACGAGAAACAGCGCGGCGGCCAGGTTGACCCACGGCCCGGCCAGCCAGTGGTGCCAGGCCTGGAATGACGCGGGGGCTCCGCCGCCCAGGCGGATGATCAGGTAGAGCACGAAGGCGGCCAGATAGGCGGCGGTGAAGCGCTGCAGCAGCCAGGCCCTCAACCCGTGGGCGGCCGCAGTCACAGGATGCTCCCCGCGTAGGCCAGGACCAGGAGCAGGGCCGCCATGTTCACCACCCAGGCGCTGCGTCGGGCGCCACGGCGGGCTACGCCGATGTCCAGGTCGATGAGCAGAAACCGCAGACCCGCCAGCAGGTGGTGAGCCAGAGACCACACCAGCAGGATGGACAGCACCCGGACCAGGGGGGTGTGCACCAGCGCGGCGGCCCTGGCAAATCCTTCGGGATTCTGGAGGGACAGATCGAACAGGTACAGGCCGTAGGGCAGCGCGAGAAAGAGAAGCACCCCCGAAAGCCGGTGAGCGAAGGAGGTCACCGCCCCGACGGGCATCCGTATGCGCAGCAGATTGAGGTACTTGGGACGTATCTCTGAAGCGGCCATGGAAAACGCACGCCCATCCGGGTTCTTTAGGCGGCATTGTACCGCCAGTACCCCACGGGGGCCATGCTGACATGGCTGTCAGGATTGACTACCATGTGCCCGGCAACTGCGAGGTACGGGAAATGAAGGCACAATGGCGAACATTTCTGGAGAATGCCGGCGCGGAGTTTCGTGACGGGGAGGTGGCGAGCTACGGGAATCCCGAGCAGGAACTGAGCATCGCCCTCACCGGCAACGTGTTCGCCGACCTCTCCCATCTGGGCCTGATCGCCGTCCACGGTGCAGACGCCCAGGAGTTCCTCCAGGGCCAGCTTGCCAACGACGTGGGCCGCGTCGACGAGGCCCATAGCCAGATCAACGCCTACTGCAGCCCCAAGGGGCGCATGCTGGCCACCTTCCGCCTGTTCAGGCATGGCGACGCTTTCTACCTGCGCCTGCCCGCCGCCCTGGTGGAGCCGGTGCTCAAGCGCCTGCGTATGTTCGTCCTGCGCTCCCAGGTGACGCTGGAGGACGCCAGCGGCGCCTATGTCGCCCTGGGGGCTTCCGGCCCCACCGTGGACCAGGAGCTCGCGGAGTCCTTCGGAGAGGTGCCGCAGGCCACCGACGCCGTGCGCACTGCATCCGGGTGCACCATGCTGCGCCTGCCCGGGGTGCATCCGCGGTTCGAGATATACGGCCCCCTGGACACCATGACCAAGCTCTGGGAGTCGCTCAATGTCCGGGCCGCCCCCGTCGGAGCGACTTCCTGGGCCCTGCTGGACGTGATGGCGGGCATCCCCACCGTCTATCCGGAAACCTCCGACGCTTTTGTCCCCCAGATGGCCAACCTCCAGCTGGTGGGGGGCGTGAGCTTCGCGAAAGGCTGTTACCCCGGGCAGGAGGTGGTGGCCCGCATGGAGTATCTGGGCAAGCTCAAGCGGCGCATGTACCTGGCGTTGGTGCGCTCGGAAACGGCCCCGCGCCCCGGCGACGAGCTGTTCGCTCCGGACAGCCCCGGGCAGAGCGTCGGCAGAGTCGTGGACGCCCAGCCCCATCCCGACGGCGCCTACGCCACGCTGGGGGTGATCCAGATCGCCAATGCAGAGGGCGGTGAAGTGCGCTACGGCGCTGCGGACGGGCCGCCTCTGGACTTCCGCCCGCTTCCCTACACCCTGGAATCCGTGGGCGCCGGCGGCGCACAGTCCTGACATCCGGCACGGACCGCGCCTGACAGTCGGCACCGGAAAGGTCCCGACGGCCCGGGAAGCCCGGCCCAGGCTGATCAGGCGGATGATCACAAGACGCAAGGGGGCGAGGAAGCGCAGTCTGCGGACGGTAAAGGCGATTCCGAGCGCCTTTGCAACTCTGTGAGCGCCGCTTCAGCGGCCTGTGCAGCGCTTCCCTAGGCCGGCCCGCGCATGTGCGGGAAAAGCAGCACATCCCGGATGGACGGGGCGTCGGCAAAAAGCATCACCAGCCGGTCGATGCCGATGCCCTCCCCGGCGGTGGGCGGCATGCCATGTTCCAGCGCGCAGATATAATCGGCGTCGAAGTGCATGGCCTCCTCGTCGCCCGCCTCCTTCTCCTCCACCTGGCGGCGAAACCGTTCTGCCTGGTCCTCGTAATCGTTCAGCTCCGAGAACCCGTTGGCGATCTCCCGGCCCCCGACGAAGAATTCGAACCGCTCGGTGACGAACGGGTTGTCGTCACAGGGCCGCGCCAGGGGCGAGACCTCCGTGGGATACTCGGTGATGAAGGTGGGGTTCGTGAGCCGCCCTTCCACGGTCTTCTCGAAGATCTCCGTCTGCATCTTGCCGAGCCCCCAGGCCGGCTTGACGGGGATATCCAGCGCCTCGGCAATGGTTCGCGCCGATTCCGGATCATCCAGCTGCCGGGCCCCGATGTCCGGATTGAAGTGCAGTATGGATTCCTTGACGCTCATGCGCGCGAAAGGCCTGCCGAAATCGTAGGTCTCGCCCTGCCAGGTCACGGTCGTGCTCCCCAGAAGGTCCGTCGCCATGCGCCGCATCAGCTCCTCGGTCAGGTTCATCAGGTCGTGATAGCCGGCATAGGCCTGATAGAACTCCAGCATGGTGAACTCGGGATTGTGTCGCGTGGACAGCCCCTCATTGCGGAAATTGCGGTTGATCTCGTAGACCCGTTCGATGCCCCCCACCACCAGACGCTTGAGATACAGCTCCGGAGCCACGCGCAGGAAAAGATCCATGTCCAGGGCATTGTGATGCGTGGTGAAGGGTCGGGCGGTCGCTCCTCCCGGGATGGCGTGCATCATGGGCGTCTCTACTTCCATGAAATCACGCTCATTGAGAAAATCCCGGATGTACTGAACGATCCGCGTGCGCATGCGAAACGTGCGCCGGGTGACCTCGTTCATGATCAGGTCCAGGTAGCGCTGACGGTACCGCGCTTCCTGGTCGGTCAGGCCGTGGAACTTTTC
>DATFLG010000011.1:0-2217 GCA_035267985.1 Gammaproteobacteria bacterium
TATCGTCGCGGATGTCCTGATCGTGGACGCGACCTATGAGATCGTAAAGCAGCCCTTCCCTGAGGGCGCCGTCCGAATAAGTCATATGCTCGATGCCCAGGGCATCGAAGATCGCTGAAAGAATGACCACCCCGCCGGCAAAAACCGGCCGGCGGTCGTCAGACAGCCCCTTGAGCTTGAGCTTACCCATATCGCCCGCCGCCAGCAGGGCCTGGCGCAGGCGGGCGAGGGATTCCCGGGTGATGCCGCTGTCGCTCCAGCCGGCCTCGGTCACCACGGCACGCACCGCGCGGATGGTTCCCGACGCCCCGGTGGCCGCCGTCCAGCCCAGATCCCGGAAAACGCCCTGCACCGGTTGCAGCTCCAGGCCCGCCGCCAGCTCTGCGGCCCGCAGGCCCTCCTTGTCGATGCGCCCGCCGGGAAAGTACTTGCGGCTCATGCCGACACAGCCCATGTAGAGGCTCTCCAGCTGCAGGGGCTCGAAGCCTTCTCCCACGATGAGCTCGGTGCTGCCGCCGCCGATGTCCACCACCAGGCGGCGCCCGCGATCCTCGGCAAGGCTGTGGGCGACGCCCAGATAGATGAGCCGGGCCTCTTCGACGCCGGAGATGGTCTCGATGGCCTGGCCCAGGGCCTGCTGGGCCGCGGCGATGAATTCGGCCCCGTTGCGGGCGCGGCGCAGGGTGTTGGTGCCCACCGCCCGCACATTCGCATCAGGCAGGTCCTGCAGCCGCTGTCCGAAGCGCTCGAGGGCGCCCAGCGCCCGGGACTGGGCGTCGGCGGTCAGGCGGCGTTCGGAATCCAGGCCCGCGGCCAGGCGCACGGGCTCACGCAGGCGGTCGACGATCTGCAGCCGCCCATCGGCGCGGTGGGCCACCACCATGTGGAAGCTGTTGGAGCCCAGGTCGACGGCGGCAATGGTGTCGGCGGAACGGCTGTCAGGCACGCGATCCCATCCGCAATGCGGGCTTGGACGAACCGGGCTCGACCGACCCGGACGCGGTGGACCAACGGGGCCCCCAATGGGCCACGGCGGCTGGCGCTACTATACCGCCTCGCCGCCCGCCGACCAACACACTGGGTGGGGCCTGCGCCGCTCGATTGGCATTGATCTTGCTTGAACCCAGAACTCCGACGGAGAGCCGACGCCAAAGGGGGGCGACCGCCTCATGACCGGAATCGAACACCGATGGAGCGAACGCAAGCCCATCAACATGGAAGTGGAGATCTTCTATACCCCCATGGGCATGGTTCCGGGACGCACCCGTGATGTGAGCCTGGAAGGCATGTTCGTGGAAACCGGCGGCGTGCACCTGCCGCGGCACGCCCGACTGGAAGTCACGTTTCGCACCGCCGGGCACCAAGGCCCGTGCGAGCACCGGGTACCCGCCTATGTGGTGCACGGCAACGAACGAGGGGTAGGACTGATGCTCGATCACATCGAGCCCCGGGGATTCCGGGCCCTGCGTTACGTGCTGAACGCCGCCTGAAGACAGCGGCGGACGTCCCGGAGCGCAATAACCGAAGGGTGTGGCGCCGGACACGACCGCACTTCGCATCCTGCAGAAAAAGGAAGTCGGAGCCACCGTCCGGCATCTTGGTTTCGAATGCCAGGTGGCCGATCGACTCCGACCCTCCTGTTTCGTTTCGCTTGTTTTCGTCCGTGCTTTCCGTGTTTCCCGTGGCGCCTTGAACGCTTGCCTTCCGTGGATTCCGTGGGTTCCGTGGCTCTTCATCGCCCCCGGACTTCGCCGACGCTTCATCCGGCTGCCAGACAACGACAAACGATGAGAGGGGTGCAGTGCCCTTCGCTTCGCACCCTGCATCCCGCCGCCCGGATGGCACAAAGTGGAATCCCGCGATCCTTCGCTGTGTTCCTGTCCGTGTGTTCCGTGCTTTCCGTGGCGCCTTGGGTTTTTTGCTTCCGTGGATTCCGTGGGTTCCGTGGCTCTTCGAGCCCCCCACTCCGATCACGCCACCGATTCCTCCCGGCGCAGAACCCGACCCACCGGAAAGTCGCAGCGAAAGGTGCTTCCCCGGCCGGGCACGCTCTGGATATCGAGCCGGCCCTCATGACGCAGCAGCACGTGCTTGACGATCGCCAGTCCCAGGCCGGTGCCGCCGCTCTGGCGCGAGCGCCCGATGTCCACCCGGTAGAACCGTTCCGTGAGGCGGGGAATATGGTGGCGGGCGATGCCGATGCCGGTGTCGCGCACC
>DATFLG010000012.1:0-6621 GCA_035267985.1 Gammaproteobacteria bacterium
GCCGAGCTGCTCCTCTATCCCACCGCCATCGGCTGGGACCGCCGGGACGCTCCAGAGGAACAGGCGCGTCAGCGCGATGCCTGGATCACAGTGCAGCGCGGCCACGCCATCGCCAACGGCCTGCCTGTGCTGGCCTGCAACCGGACCGGGCATGAACCGGACCCCAGCGCCGCCTCCCCGGGGATCGATTTCTGGGGGTCGAGTTTCGTGGCCGGCCCCCAAGGGGAAGTGCTGGCCATGGCCGCACCGGACGCCGCCGACTTGCTGGTCGTCGACATCGACCGGGGCCGCAGCGAGCAGGTGCGGCGACTGTGGCCCTATCTGCGGGACCGGCGCATCGACGCCTACCAGGACCTGTCCCGGCGCTACCGGGACTGAGGCGTCCGGCGGGTTGCGTCCCCGGCCTGCCTGTGTGAAATAATCGCCTCGAGCCGACCCCGCCAACCGTGATACGCCCATGATCCTCATTCTCGCCCCGGACACCGACATCCACGGGCCGCAGTTCACCCAGCTCATGGATCACCTGGCCCGGCTGCCGGATATCCGCAGCCGTGTCCACCAGGAGCACGGGACCCAGCAGGTGCTGACCGAAGTCTATCTGGTGGGCGACACCGCCTCGCTGACACTGGAGGAGATGGAACGGCTGCCCTGCGTGGAGCGGGTGGTCCGGGTGTCGGAGGAATACCGCATCCTGGGGCGCCACAACGACGACAACCGGGCCACCTGGTTCGAGTACAACGGGGTGCGCTTCGGCCAGGACACCCTCAACGTCTTCGCCGGCCTGTGCGCAGTGGACAACCCCGCCAACGTCGAGCGCATGATGAAGGCCCTCAGGGACCACGGTCAGGTGTGCACCCGCATGGGCGCCTACAAGCCGCGCACCAGCCCCTACTCCTTCCAGGGCCACGGCAGAGACTGCCTGCCCTACGTGTTCGAGCTGGCGGGCCGGTACGGCATCAAGGTCATCGCCATGGAGGTGACCCACGAGTCCCATGTGACGGAGATCCGCGAAGCCCTTGAGCTGACGGGCAATCCCACCGGCGTCATGCTGCAGATCGGCACCCGGAACACCCAGAACTTCGAGCTGCTCAAGGCGGTGGGCCGCCAGCGCGAGCTGCCGGTGCTGCTCAAGCGCGGCTTCGGCATCACCCTGGAAGAGTCCCTGAACGCCGCCGAATATCTGGCCAGCGAGGGCAACCGCAACGTGGTGTTCGGCCTGCGGGGCATGAAGACCAACATGGGGGATCCACACCGCAACTTCGTGGACTTCGCCCACGTGCCGGTGGTCAAGCGCCTGACGCGCATGCCGGTATGCATCGATCCGTCCCACTCCGTCGGCTCCCGGGATCGGGGTCCGGACCGGATCCTGGACATCATGCATGTCACGGCCCAGGGAGTGATTGCCGGGGCCAACATGGTCCTGGTGGACTTCCATCCCGAGCCCGCCAAGGCCCTGGTGGACGGCCCCCAGGCCCTGCGCATGGACGAGCTGGCCCTGTTCCTGGAGGATGTTGGCATCGCCCGCGAAGCCTACGAGCGCCGCCTGGACCTCGCCGCCCGCCACTCCCCGGACCCGGCGGCCGGCGCCTGAGCCCGTGGCCCCCCCCACCGGGACATCGGAGCTGGGCGCGGGGTTTCCCACCCTGGCCGCCATCGGCGAGGAACCGGTGCGGCGCCTGCTGGCCCAGGCCCGTCCCCTGGCACTGCCCGGCGGCGCCCGCGTATTCCGCGACGGCGGGCCCTGTGAATCCTATCTGCTGGTTCTGGAAGGGACCGTGCGGGTGCAGAAGCTGGCCCCCAACGGGCGGGAAATCGTCCTCTACCGGGTGGCGCCCGGAGAGACCTGCGTGCTGACCACCTCCTGCCTGCTGGCCCGCCGCTCCTACCCCGCCGAGGGGATCGCCGAAACCGCGGTGCGCGCCCTGGGTCTGCCGGCGTCGGCCTTCCGCCAGGCGCTGGCCGAATCAGACCGGTTCCGGGAATTCGTATTCGCCGAGTACGGACGGCGCATCGCCGAGCTGATCGTCCTTATCGAAGAGGTGGCCTTCGGGCGCCTGGACGTGCGTCTGGCCCAGCGCCTGGTGAGCGAGGCCGGAGGCGGGGGCAACGCTCTGCACACCACCCATCAGGCCCTGGCCGCGGAGCTGGGCACCGCCCGGGAGGTGGTCAGCCGCCAGCTCAAGGAGTTCGAACGCAACGGCTGGCTGCGCCTGCACCGGGGCCGTATCGAGCTGCTGGCGCCCGCGGCGCTGCAGAGCCTGGCCGACCAGCGCTTTCTGTGACTTGATTACTGACCGGACCTGCGGGACGGCTTACCCTGCATAACAGATCAACAAGGGGTCGGAGCCGACCCGCACAAAGACGAGGAGAGCAATCATGGGCAAGAACGTAGGAAGCATCGACCGGGCAATCCGCATCATCCTGGGCCTGGGGCTGATCGCCCTGGTATTCGTCGGCCCCCAGACCCCCTGGGGCTGGATCGGGTTGATCCCGCTGGTCACCGCCCTGATCGGTTGGTGCCCCCTGTACTCGGTGATCGGCGTGAAGACCTGCTCTGCACCCCACGCCTCCCGGTAAGATCCACCCCGCGGTCAGGGAGGGGCGGGGCGGCGAGCCGCCCCGTCAGCCTTCCCCGTCGGCGCCGGGGCGCATGCGCTTTAGGTAGCGATAGAGGGTCCGTTCGCTCACCCCAAGGACCTCGGCCGCCTGCCGCCGGTGCCCCCGGCACTGGTCCAGAACCCGCAGCACCTCATCAGATTCCAGCCGGGCGCCGCGCCGGTCCAGCCACCGGCCGGGGTGGGCAGCCGCCGGGGGCGGTCCGGCGCCCCCCGGCCCCGCGCCGTCGAGCACCAGGTGGTCCGCCTGGATGGCATCGGTGGCCGCCAATATGGCGGCCCGCTCCACGATATTGCGCAATTCGCGCACGTTGCCGGGATAATCGTATTCCATCAGCCGCTCGATCACCGCCGAAGACAGGGGCACATGATGCTCGCTGTCCTCCAGGCGACTGAGGAAATACTCGGCCAGCGCCGCGATGTCGTCCTTGCGCTCCCGCAGGGGGGGCACCCGCACCGGAAACGCCGACAGCCGGTAATACAGGTCCGAGCGGAACTCGCCCCCATCCACCATGGCCTGCAGGTCCCGGTTGGTGGCGGCCAGTACCCGTACGTCCACATCGATGTACTCGGTGCCTCCGACCCGCCGGATCTGCCCGGATTCCAGCGCCCGCAGCAGTTTGCTCTGAAGCGCCAGGGGCAACTCGCCGATCTCGTCAATGAACAGTGTGCCGCCGTGGGCGGTCTCGAACAGGCCCTTCTTGCGCCGGTCCGCGCCGGTGAATGCCCCCCGCTCATAGCCGAACAGTTCGCTTTCGATGAGCTGCTCACCCAGCACGCCGCAGTCCACCACCACGAAGGGCCCGCCGGCGCGGCGGGAGTAGTGGTGCACGTATTTGGCCACCTCCTCCTTGCCCACCCCGCTCTCTCCCAGGAACAGCACCGTGGTCTGGGTGGGCGCCACCCTCTGGAGCAGGCTCGTCACCCGCAGCAGAGCCCGGGAGCGGCCCACCAGGTGGGCGCCGTCATCGTGGCGCGGCATATCCACCGGGTAGATGTACTCGCCCATGTAACGGACCTCTCCGGCCTCGTCCAGCAGGGGCGTGCCGTGGAGCTGGACGTATTCGGGATGGCCCGAGCCGTCATAGTGCACGTGCATGACCTGGGTCGCCTGCCGCGAGCGCAGGGTTTCCTCCAGCGGGCAGTGCTCGCCGTTGCGGCTGCAGGGCACCTGGGAATGGTGGGAGACCTCGTAGCAGCGCTTGCCCACCACGTCCCCGAGCCCGGTGCCATAGCGCTCCCGGTAGCTGCGGTTGGCGGCCACGATGTGATAGTCCCGATCGATCACCACGAACGGGTCGGGAAGGATATCGATGATCTGCTCGCAGGTGGGCTTGGAGGCGATCTCATCGGTCATGGTCCACCCCCTGATCCTTGGCCGGTGACTGTCAGAGTCTGTCATGACACGTCGTGTCACTGTCACTATCCTCCGCTCCTCGCCGGGGGATTACAAGCATTCCCCGGAGCATCCCGCGATCCCCCGGCGCCTCTGGCCCCGACAGGGTCCACACCCCTGACCGGCCCCCGGCGGGCGCCGGTCTCACCGGCGATCGGCAGCAGGAAATGTGCCACGGCGGGCATTTAGCGCCCCGTGGCGGTCCGGAAAACGCGGCAGGATGTTGCAGCGGGACCTATACTTGAACAAGTCGGGTCAACCCGGGGTGACGGGAAACAGGACCGTGGCACGGTTCTTGTTACAAGGGAATCCCAACACCGGCGCGCGGTCCAACCGTGCGGGGTCCGCCGGCCCCGATTGCCGGCGGCGGCAACGACCATCGTCCTCACCGCCAGGGAGCGAATAGCGTCGTCATTCTAAGGCCCATGAGGAGCTAACATGTCGGACCAACTCAGCATCATGTGCGTCTCGGGACTGCACGAACGGATTCAGATGGCCGCCATGACCGCGGCCACCGCCTCGGTGGGCGGCACCCAGGTCAGCGTCTTCCTGTCCATGAACGCCCTGCCCTACTTCATCAAGGGCCGGGACGCCAAGCCGGACCGGGAGGGCGAGATGGGCGAACTCATGGCGAAGAAGAACGTGCCGGCCTTCAAGCAGCTGTTCGAACAGGCCAAGGAGCTGGGGGGCGCCACCGTCTATGCCTGCTCCATGGCCATGGACCTGCTGGAGGTCAGCGAGGCGGATCTGGAGGAAAGCCTGGACGGCCCTCTGGGCCTGACCCGCTTTCTGAGCGATGCCGGCGACGGACAGATTCTTGTATTCTGAATCACCACAATCCACGCAGCAGGAATGTCAGTATGAATGACGAAAACGTAACGGTAGTCGACGCCCGCGGCAGTTTCTGTCCCGGCCCGCTGATGGAGCTGATCGCCAGGATGAAGGAGATCGAGGTGGGAGACACCCTGGAGCTGCTCTCCTCCGACAAGGGCTCGGCGGCGGACGTCCCGGAATGGGTCAACAAGGTCGGCCACGAAATGGTCAGCAACGAAGAAAAAGACGGCATCTGGCACATCCGTGTGCGCAAGGCGAAATAGCGAACGGTAGAGACGGTCCGACCCCGGCCCGCCACGGAACAACGGGCGCCGCGGGGCCGGCAACGCGATCCCTGTCACCACTGCAGGTTAGGAGGAGAAAATGAAAATACTGATCGTAGGCGGCGGTATGGGTGGGACCATACTGGCGAACAATCTGGCCAGGCGTCTGCACAACGAGCTCAAGAACGGAAAGGCCAAGATTACCATGCTGTCGGCATCGGACCGCCACATGTACCAGCCCGGCCTGCTCTACGTGGCCGTGGGGCGCATGACGCCGGATGAGCTTTACCGGGACCAGGCCAGCCTGCTGGAGCCGGAAATCGAGTTCCACGTCGATCCGGTCGAGGAATTCGATCTGGACAACAACAAGGTCAAGTCCCAGTCGGGCAAGACCTACGATTACGATATCATCGCCATCGCTACCGGCTCGCGCATCTACCCGGAAGGCATCCCCGGCCTGGCGGAGCATGCCGAGTACTTCTATACCGAAGAGTCCGCGGTGAAGATGTTCAAGCGCCTGCGCGAGTTCGAGGGCGGCAAGGTGGTGATCGCGGTGGGCGTTCCCCACAAGTGCCCCATGGCGCCCCTGGAGATCACCTTCATGCTCCATGACTACTTCAAAGAGCGCGGCATCCTGGACAAGACCCAGCTGCACTACACCTATCCCATCGGCCGCACCCACAGCCTGGAGAACGTCGCCAAGTGGGCCACGCCGGAGTTCGAGCGTCTGGGCATCACCTACGAGACGCTGTTCAACATGAAGGAGGTGGACGGCGACAACAAGGTCCTGCGCAGCGAGGAAGGCACGGAGTGCAACTACGACCTGCTCATCACCATTCCGGCCCACAAGGGCATGGAGGTCATCGAGCAGAACGGCCTGGGGTCAAGCGGCTGGATTCCCACCGACCGCCACCGCCTGAACATGGAAGGCCGGGAGAACGTCTTCGTGCTGGGCGACACCACCAATCTGCCCATCAGCAAGGCAGGCTCGACCGCCCACTTCGAAGCCGACGCCCTGGCCGAGAACATCGCCGCCATGGCGAAGATCGGCGTTCCCGTCAGGGACTACGACGGCAAGGTGTTCTGCTTCATCGAGGCGGGCAAGGACCGGGCCACCTACGCCATGTTCAACTATCAGAACCCTCCGGACCCCAAGGCACCCACCAAGGCGGTGCACTGGTTCAAGATGGCCTACAACAAGCTGTACTGGGCCTCTGCCCGCGGGTTGTTGTAACCGGAGGTGAACCATGAGCCAACCTAAGGAAAAAGTGGAGCCGCCGGAAGGCGCGGCCGGTCAGGCCACTGAGCTGGTCCGCCTTCTGGAGGGGGCCCGCGATGCGCTCAACGACGACATGGTCGCCCGCCTTTCGGCCACCCTCGGAGACGGGATGGAGCTGCTGGACCGGGTCAACCGCAGCGGGGCGGGCAAGGCCCTGCCCGCCATCGCCGAGCTGGTAGAGAACGGAGACCTGGAACGGCTGGTGCACCTGGCACGGGTGGTGGGATCGGCCGA
>DATFLG010000013.1:0-13755 GCA_035267985.1 Gammaproteobacteria bacterium
CCAGACCTCGCGCTCCGGCGGCTACCACAAGGTGGGTTTCGAGGGCGGCCAGATGCCGCTGCAGCGGCGCCTGCCCAAGGTCGGGTTCCGGTCGCGCGTCGGGCGTACCCGGGCCGAGGTGCGGCTCAACGAGCTGGCCAGGGTCGATGCGCAGGTGATCGACCTGGCGGCCCTCAAAGCGGCCGGCATTGTTGCTCAGCAGGCGCTGCAGGCGAAGGTGATCGCCTCCGGCGAGATCGTCAAGGCCGTGACCCTGCGGGGCGTCGGGACGACCAAGGGTGCACGTGCCGCCATCGAGGCGGCCGGCGGGACGATCGAGGACTAAGTGGCTACCACCGGCTCCAGCCTGACCGGCGCGGTTGCCGACATCGGTCGGCTCAAGGAGCTGCGCCAGCGTCTGTTGTTCCTGGTGGGCGCCCTGGTGGTGTTCCGGGTGGGCTCTTTTCTGCCCATACCGGGCATCGATCCCAGCGTGCTGGCTCAGCTGGTGGACCAGCAGAAGGGCACGATTCTGGACATGTTCAACATGTTCTCGGGCGGTGCGCTCAAGCGCCTGTCCATCTTCGCGCTGGGGATCATGCCTTATATCTCAGCGTCCATCATCATGCAGCTCATGTCGGTGGTGGTCCCGAGCCTGGAACAGCTCAAAAAGGAAGGTGAGGCGGGACGGCGCAAGATCACCCAGTATACCCGCTACGGCACTGTGGCCCTGGCGACTTTCCAGGCGACCGGCGTGGCTGTGGCTCTGCAGGGACAGTCGGTGGGCGGGCATCCGCTGGTGTTCCATCCCGGCCCCAGCTTCGTGCTGACCGCCGTGGTCACCCTGGTGACCGGCACCATGTTCCTGATGTGGCTGGGCGAACAGGTGACCGAGCGGGGTATCGGCAACGGGATCTCCATGATCATCTTTGCCGGTATCGTGGCGGGGCTGCCGTCGGCCATCGGGGGCACGCTGGAGCTGGCCCGCACCGGCGAGATGAACGTTTTGACCATCCTGTTCCTGTTTGCGCTGGCTCTCGGGGTCACCGCCTTCGTGGTGTTCGTGGAGCGCGGTCAGCGGCGGGTCACGGTCAACTATGCCAAGCGCCAGCAGGGGCGCCGCATGTACGCGGCCCAGAGCTCGCATCTGCCCCTGAAGCTGAACATGGCCGGGGTCATACCCCCCATCTTCGCTTCCAGCATCATCCTGTTCCCGGCGACTCTGGGGAACTGGTTCGGAAGCGCGAAGGGCATGGGCTGGTTGAAGGACCTGACCAACACCTTGTCGCCGGGGCAGCCCCTGTACGTGATCTTCTATTCGGTGGCCATTATATTCTTCTGCTTCTTCTACACGGCGCTGGTGTTCAACTCCAAGGAAACCGCCGACAATCTGAAGAAGTCCGGAGCGTTCATACCCGGGATCCGGCCCGGCGAGCAGACCGCCCGCTATATCGACGGGGTGATGACCCGGCTTACCCTGGCCGGCGCCATCTACGTCACCGCGGTCTGCCTGTTGCCGGAGTTTCTGATCGTGTACTGGAACGTGCCCTTCTACTTCGGCGGCACGTCTCTGCTGATCATTGTGGTGGTGGTGATGGACTTCATGGCGCAGGTTCAGGCGCACCTGATGTCCCACCAGTACGAGGGCCTGATGAAGAAGGCCAATCTCAAGAGTCAGGGTCGGACCGGGCTGCTGCGCTAGCGGGACCGGGTGGAAAAGGTGCTCACATGAAAGTACGTGCTTCAGTCAAGAAGATTTGCCGCAACTGCAAGATCGTCCGCCGCAGAGGTGTGGTGCGGGTGATCTGCTCGGATGCCCGCCACAAGCAGCGCCAGGGCTGATGCCCTGCTGCCGCGGTTGGTGATTGATTTCTGGCTGCCTGGCGGATAAAATTGACGGTTTACGCGGGCAGTCCCCGGCGCGGATTTTAGGAGAACGGTTCCATGGCGCGTATCGCAGGTATCAACATTCCGGCGCACAAGCACACCGTGATCGCCCTCACGTCGATCTACGGCGTCGGCCGCACCCGCGCCCAGCAGATCTGCGAGGCGGCTGGCGTCCAGCCCGACCGCAAGGTCCGCGAGCTCACGGACCAGGAGCTCGAGAGCCTGCGCACGGAGATCGGCAAGCACACGGTGGAAGGTGATCTGCGCCGGATGGTCTCCATGAACATCAAGCGGCTGATGGACCTGGGTTGCTACCGGGGCCTGCGCCACCGGCGGGGCCTGCCCCTGCGGGGCCAGCGTACCCGCACCAATGCGCGCACCCGCAAGGGGCCGCGCCGTCCGATCCGCAAGTAAAATTCCGGGCCGGTCCAGACCGGCCGGGCATCAGGACAGCTGCTAGCTGTAAACCGGGAACAGGAACATGGCAAAAGCGACTGCGCGCACTCGGAAGAAGGTCAAGAAGAACGTCGTGGATGGGATGGCACACATCCATGCGTCGTTCAACAACACGATCATCACCATCAGCGACCGCCAGGGGAACACCCTGTGCTGGACGACGTCGGGGGGATCGGGTTTTCGCGGGTCGCGAAAGAGCACGCCGTTCGCCGCCCAGGTGGCAGCCGAGCGCGCCGCCAACATGGCCCAGGAATACGGAATGAAGAACGTGGAAGTCCAGGTGAAAGGCCCCGGCCCGGGCCGTGAGTCGGCGGTCAGGGCCCTGCACAACGCCGGGTTCCGCGTGGTGAACATCACCGACGTCACGCCCATTCCGCACAACGGGTGCCGTCCACCCAAGAAACGTCGCGTCTGATCAGGGGTTGTCATGGCTAAGTATCTCGGTGCGAAATGCCGTATGTGCCGCCGCGAGGGCGGCAAGCTGTTTCTCAAGGGCGAGAAGTGCTACACGAGCAAATGCCCGGTGGAGAATCGGCCGTTTCCGCCCGGGCAGCACGGCCAGCGCCGTCAGCGCCTTTCCGACTACGCGGGCCAGCTGCGCGAGAAGCAGAAGCTGCGCCGCATCTACGGCGTCCTGGAGCGTCAGTTCCGCGGCTATTACACCGAGGCTGCGCGGCGCAAGGGCTCCACGGGTGAGAATCTGCTTCAGCTGCTGGAATGCCGGCTGGACAACGTGGTCTACAGAATGGGCTTTGCAGCCTCCCGTGCCGAAGCCCGCCAGCTGGTGCGCCACAAGGCGATTACGGTCAATGGCGGGAAAGTGAATATTCCGGCTTATCAGGTCAGCCCCAGCGACGTCGTCGCCGTGAATGAAAGTGCGCGCAAGCAGCTGCGCATTCAAGGGGCGCTCGATCTGGCACAGCAACGGGGATTTCCGGAGTGGCTCGAAGTGGACCCCAAGGCCATGCAGGGCGTGTTCAAGGCCAAGCCCGAACGCGGTGATCTGGCGCCGGAGATCAACGAGGCGCTGGTCGTCGAGCTCTACTCCAAGTAAGCCTACAGCAGAGGGTCATTTCCTATGCAGGGCAAAGTTGACGAATTTCTCAAGCCACGGACGGTCGATATCCAGAGCCTGACGCCCCGGCGGGCCCGGGTGAGCATTGAGCCGCTGGAGCGCGGCTTCGGGCACACGCTCGGCAATGCGCTGCGCCGTATCCTGTTGTCCTCGATGCCGGGCGCCGCGGTGGTGAATGCGGAGATCGACGGCGTGCTCCACGAGTATTCCACGCTCGAAGGCATGCAGGAGGATGTGATCGACGTCCTGCTGAACCTCAAGGGGCTGGCCATCCGGATGCATGGTCGCAGTGAGGCGACTTTGACTCTGCGCAAGAAGGGTCCGGGTCCGGTAACGGCTGCCGACATCACGCTGGATCACGACGTGGAAATCATCAATCCCGAGTGCGTGATCGGCCACCTCACCAAGTCCGGTGAGCTGAACATGACCCTCAAGGTCGCCAGGGGGCGTGGCTACGTGCCGGCCGCCCAGCGCGGCAGCACCGAAGGCGAGGACCGCCCCATCGGGAGCCTGCAGCTCGACGCCACCTTCAGTCCGGTCAACCGGGTGACCTACGCCGTGGAAAGCGCACGTGTGGAGCAGCGCACCGACCTGGACAAACTGGTGATCGACCTGGAAACCAACGGCACCATCGATCCGGAAGAGGCGATCCGCCGTGCTGCGTCGATCCTCCAGGATCAGCTGTCTGTGTTCGTGGACCTCAAGGGCAAGGAGGAGGAGCGTGCCGAGACCCGGGAGGCGGAGATCGATCCGATTCTGCTGCGTCCGGTGGACGATCTGGAGCTGACGGTTCGCTCCGCCAACTGCCTGAAGGCCGAAAGCATCTACTACATCGGTGATTTGATCCAGCGCACCGAGGTGGAGCTGCTGAAGACGCCGAACCTGGGTAAGAAATCCCTGACCGAGATCAAGGACGTACTGGCCACCCACGGCCTGTCTCTGGGGATGCGGCTGGAAAACTGGCCGCCGCCGGGTCTGAAGGAAAAGGCATCGGCCTGAATTGAAGGGTGCGAGGCGGGCCGGGGCCCGGCCTGCGGAAGGTAACCTGAGGTAGGAATCATGCGTCATCGCAACATCGGGCGGCAGCTCAGCCGCAACAGCAGTCACCGCAAGGCCATGCTGCAGAATATGGCGGTTTCCCTGGTGCGGCATGAGGTGATCAAGACCACCCTGCCCAAGGCCAAGGAGCTGCGCCGGGTTGCCGAGCCGCTGATCACCCTGGCCAAGAATGACAGCGTCCACAAGCGTCGGATCGCGTTCTCACGCCTGCGCGACCGTGACGCGGTGACCAAGCTGTTCAACGATCTGGGCCCGCGTTACAAGGAACGCCCGGGTGGCTACCTGCGGATCCTGAAGATGGGCTTTCGCCCCGGTGACAACGCGCCCATGGCGCTGGTGGAACTGGTGGACCGCCCGGAGGCTGCCGAGGAGGAGAGTGCCGGCTAGGGCCGCCGAATCCGTGGAACACGCAAGGAGCCGGGCGACGCCCGGCTTTTTTGTGGGCGGACCGCGGCCCCGGTGTGTCCGGCGCCGGTCGCGGGTCGGGGCGCGGCTACACTTGCCGTATCAAGCCCCTGCAGGAGGAGCGGAATGATCGTGCTGGTCACGGATTTCGGCCTGGAAGGGCCGTATGTCGGCCAAATGAAGGCGGTTCTGTACCGGGAGGCGACAGGCATACCGGTGGTGGATCTGTTTTCGGACCTGGCGCCCTTCGACCCCCAGGGCGCCGCCTACCTGCTGGGGGCCTACGCCCTGGCGTTTCCCTCTGGAAGCGTATTTCTGGGGGTGGTGGACCCGGGTGTGGGCAGCCGGCGCCGGGCGGTTGTCGTGGAAGCCGACGGGCGCTGGTACGTGGGGCCGGACAACGGGCTGTTTGCCCTGGTAGCGCGCCGTGCCGCCGCGGCACGCTGGTGGCACATCACCTGGCAGCCCGAGCGCCTGTCGGAAAGTTTCCACGGCCGGGATCTTTTCGCTCCGGTGGCGGCCCGGGTCGCCCGTGGGGAGTCCGTGCCGGGGGAGGCGGCGGACCCGGCAGCGGCGGTGGGATCGGACTGGCCCGAGGAGCTCGCGCGGGTGGCCTACGTGGACCGGTTTGGGAACGCCATCACGGGCGTGCGGGCCGCGGGCGTGCAAGCCGGTGCGAGGATCCGGGCCGGCGGCCGGCTGTTGAGCCGGGCGCGCACGTTTTCCGAGGCCGCGCCGGGGGAGGGATTCTGGTACGAGAATTCCAACGGCCTGGTGGAGCTTGCGGTCAACCAGGGCAGGGCGGACCGCGACCTGGGTGTGGCCCTGGGCGCCCCTGTGGAGGTGGTGGCGCCCGCCTGAGCCGGTTCAGGCCCGCGCCGTACGGGGTTTGCGTGCGCCGGCGCCCTGCAGCGCCTGCTTGAGAAAACGCCCGGTGTGGGACCGGGGTTCGTCGGCCACCTGTTCCGGCGTGCCCGCGGCGACCACTTCCCCGCCCCGGTCCCCGCCTTCGGGGCCCAGATCGATGATCCAGTCGGCGGTCTTGATCACGTCCAGGTTGTGCTCGATCACGACGATGGTGTTGCCGTGGTCGCGCAGGCGCAGCAGTACCGCCAGCAGTTGCTCGATGTCCTGAAAATGCAGGCCGGTGGTGGGTTCGTCCAGGATGTAGAGGGTACGGCCGGTGTCGCGCTTGGAAAGCTCGCGCGCCAGTTTCACCCGCTGGGCTTCACCGCCCGACAGGGTGGTGGCGTTCTGGCCCAACTTGACGTAGGACAGGCCCACGTCGATCAGGGTCCGCAGCTTGCGGGCGATGGCGGGGACGGGTGCGAAGAACTCCAGGGCGTCCTCCACGGTCATCTCCAGCACTTCGTGGATGTTCCTGCCCTTGTAGCGGACGTCCAGGGTTTCCCGGTTGTAGCGCTGGCCCTTGCAGACGTCGCACGCCACGTAGATGTCCGGCAGGAAATGCATCTCCACCTTGATCACGCCATCGCCCTGACAGGCCTCGCAGCGCCCGCCCTTCACATTGAAGCTGAACCGGCCCGCCTTGTAGCCCCGCGACCGCGCCTCCTGGGTGCCGGCGAACAGCTCGCGGATGGGGGTGAACAGACCGGTATAGGTGGCGGGGTTTGACCGGGGTGTACGGCCGATGGGGCTCTGGTCGATGTCCACGACCTTGTCCAGGGCCTCCAGCCCCTCGATGGATCCGCAGGGTGCCGGGGACTCGGCGGCCCCGTTCAGCTCCCGGGCCGCGAAACGGTACAGAGTGTCGTTGATCAGGGTGGATTTTCCGGAACCGGATACCCCGGTCACGCAGGTCATCACGCCGACGGGAATATCCGCGTCCACCTGTTTGAGATTGTTGCCCGCGGCACCCCGGATGGCGACGCAGCGCTGAAGGTCGATGGCGGTGCGCCGGCCGGGCAGGGCGATGCAGCGGGTGCCCGCCAGGTACTGGCCGGTCAGCGAAGCTGCATTGGCCATGATCTGCTCGGGCGTTCCCTCGGCCACGACTTCGCCGCCGTGGGCGCCGGCGCCGGGACCCATGTCCACCACGTGATCGGCGCTGCGGATCGCCTCCTCGTCGTGCTCGACCACGATGACGGTATTGCCCAGATCCCGCAGATAAGTGAGCGTGTTCAGCAGACGCTGGTTGTCCCGCTGGTGCAGTCCGATGGACGGCTCGTCCAGCACGTACATCACCCCGACCAGGCCGGCGCCGATCTGACTCGCCAGGCGGATGCGCTGGGCCTCGCCACCGGAAAGGGTGTCGGCACTGCGCTCCAGGGACAGGTAGTCGAGCCCCACGTTCACCAGAAAATCCAGGCGCTGGCTGATTTCCTTGACGATCTTGTTCGCGATTTCCCGCCGCCAGCCGGTCAGCTCGAGCCCGGCGAACAGCGTCCGTGCCCGGCCCACCGGCAATGCCGCCAGTTCGGGCAGGGTGTGTTCCGCCACGAAAACATGGCGCGCCGCACGGTTCAGGCGCGTGCCGCCGCAGTCCGGGCAGGGCCGGACGCTGAGATACTTGGCCAGCTCGTCGCGCACCACCGAGGACTCGGTCTCCCGGTACCGGCGCTCCATGTTCGGAATAATGCCCTCGAAGCGGTGGCGGCGGGTGGTGAAGCCGCCCCGCTCGTTGAGGTATTCGAAGTCGATTTCGGTGTCGCCGCTGCCGAACAGGATGACCTGGCGCACCGCCTCGGGCAGCTCTTCGAAGGGGGTCTCGATATCGAAGCCGTAGTGGTCCGCCAGGGAGCTGATCATCTGGAAATAGTAGGCGTTGCGACGATCCCATCCCCGCGCGGCCCCCCCGGCGAGGCTGAGCTGGGGGTGGCCGACAATGCGTTCGGGGTCGAAGAACTGCTTGACGCCCAAGCCGTCGCAGGTCGGACAGGCGCCTGCCGGATTGTTGAACGAGAACAGCCGCGGCTCCAGTTCCGAGAGCGCGTAGCCGCAGACCGGGCAGGAGAATTTCGCGGAAAACAGCAGTTCCTGGCGTTCCGGCTCGTCCATGTAGGCGACCCGTGCCAGCCCGTCGGCCAGGCGCAGCGCGGTTTCCAGGGATTCGGCCAGGCGCAGGTCGATTTCCGGGCGCACCCGGAACCGGTCCACCACCACTTCGATGGTGTGCTTGCGCTTGAGATCCAGGGCCGGGGCTTCGTCCAGGTCCATGACCCTGCCATCGACCCGCGCGCGCACGTAGCCCTGGGCGCGCAGCTCCTCGAATACGTGCAGGTGCTCGCCCTTTCGGTTCTGGACGACCGGTGCCAGCAGCATGAGGCGGGTGCCTTCGGGCAGTGCCAGCACCTGGTCCACCATCTGGCTCACCGTCTGGGCCTCGAGGACGATGCCGTGATCGGGACACTGGGGCGTGCCCACGCGAGCGAACAGCAGGCGCAGATAATCGTAGATTTCGGTGACGGTACCCACCGTAGAGCGGGGGTTGTGGGAGGTGGATTTCTGTTCGATGGAAATGGCCGGCGACAGGCCGTCGATGTGATCCACATCCGGCTTTTCCATGATCGCGAGAAACTGCCGTGCGTACGCGGACAGGGACTCCACGTAGCGGCGCTGGCCTTCGGCGTAGATGGTATCGAAGGCCAGCGAAGACTTGCCGGAACCGGACAGGCCGGTGATCACAAGGAGCCTGTCCCGGGGCAGCTCCAGGTCAATATTCTTGAGGTTGTGGGTGCGGGCACCCCGGATCCGGATGGTATCCATGCCGTTTTCCGTAAACAACGTAACCTGCTACTATACGGCGGTCCTGCTGCACTGATCAAAGGAATTCGATGACGTGAATGCACCGACCCCGCAACCCGAAGGCATGACCCCCACCGAAACCCGCGCCGCCACTTCCCTGGCCTCGATTTTTTCCCTTCGCATGCTGGGGTTGTTCATGATCTACCCTGTGTTTTCGGTGTATGCGATGAAGCACCTGGCAGGTGCCACTCCCACGACCATCGGCATTGCCCTGGGGGGGTACGGGCTGACCCAGGCGATCTTCCAGATTCCCTTCGGCAGCCTGTCGGACCGTTTCGGACGCAAGCCGCTGATCACTCTGGGGCTGCTGATTTTTGCCGGAGGCAGTGCCCTGGCGGGTGCGTCCCACACCATCGTCGGGGTGATCATCGGCCGGGTGCTGCAGGGCGCGGGCGCGGTGGGCTCGACCATTCTTGCCCTGGCGGCGGATCTGACCCGCGAGGAGCACCGCACCAAGGCCATGGCCATGATCGGCATGACCATCGGCTTCTCCTTCGCCCTGGCCGTGGTGCTGGGGCCCGTGCTGAATACCTGGATCGGCGTGTCCGGCATCTTCTGGCTGACGGCGGTGCTGGCGCTGCTCGGCATCGGGGTGCTGCAGCTGGTGGTGCCGCGGCCGGTACGCAGCCGTTTCCACCGGGACACCGAGGCGGTGCCGGCGCTGTTCAAGAGTGTGCTCACCGACGGTCAGCTGCTGCGTCTGGACTTCGGCATCATGGCCCTTCACCTGATGCTGACCGCGAGCTTCGTGGCGCTGCCTATTGCCATCACCCATGCGGCCGGGCTGAAGCCCGCCCACCAATGGTACCTGTACCTGCCGGTGTTGCTGGTTTCGGTGTTCGCCATGGTGCCGTTCATCATCCTGGCCGAGAAACGGCGCAAGATGAAACAGGTCTTCCTCGGCGCCATCCTGGCCCTGGGCATTGCCGAGCTCATCCTCATGGAATGGCACAACAGTCTGGTGGGGGTCGGTGTGGCCCTTACCGTGTTCTTCACGGCCTTCACTCTGATGGAGGCCAGCCTGCCGTCGCTGATCTCGAAGGTGGCGCCGCCGGCCAGCAAGGGCACCGCCATGGGCGTGTACTCCAGCTCCCAGTTTTTCGGGATCTTCATCGGGGGGACCGTCGGGGGCTGGATGATGGGCCATCACGGCCTGTATGGGGTGTTCGCGTTCACGGCGATCGTGGCCGGCATCTGGTTTCTCATCGCCTGGACCATGAAGAGTCCCCGGTATCTCAACAGCTATCTGCTGAATGTGGGGCCGATCAACGAGCGCGACGCCGCGCATCTGGCCACCCGCCTGACCCAGGTCCAGGGCGTGGCGGAGGCCGCCGTGGTGCCCGAGGACGGGGTGGCCTATCTGAAGGTGGATGGCCACGCCCTGGACGAAGCGGCCCTGCGGGCCCTGGTGCCCGTCCGGGAAGGTGCCACGGTTTGATTCCGGAGCCCGCCACGGCCTATGATGCGGGGGACGTCCCGAGGGGCGTGCACCAGACACAGGGATCCGTGTAATCGGCTAATCGGGGGAACAAGTCATGGCAAGGGGAGTGAACAAGGCAATCCTGATCGGCAACCTCGGGAAGGATCCCGAGGTGCGCTATCTTCCCAGCGGCAGCGCGGTGGCCAACATCACCCTGGCCACCAGCGAGCAGTGGAAGGACAAGCAGACCGGCGAGCAGCAGGAGCGGACCGAGTGGCACAACGTGGCCTTCTTCGGGCGCCTGGCGGAAATCGTCGGCGAATATCTGAAGAAGGGGTCCCAGATCTACGTGGAGGGCTCCCTGCGCACCCGCAAGTGGCAGGACAAGAACGGCAACGACCGCTATACCACTGAGATCATTGCCAACGAGATGCAGATGCTGGGCAGTCGCGGCGGCGGTTCGGCGTCCTACAATCAGGACCGCGGCGCCTCCCGGTCTCAGCCGGCCCCGGCCTCCGGGGGCGGGGCCGCGGATGAGTTCGACGACGATATCCCCTTTTAGTGGTCCATGAGGAAAATACTGGGCCTCTCAGCCGGTCCACAAGCCCTCATCGGCAAGGCGTACGAGCGCAGGACTGGCCGTCGCCAATTCAAGCGAGTGCAACGCGGCCGAGGGGGGCTTGTGGACCGGCCCGAAGGGAGCCCCGCTAATGGGCCAATGCCGCGTTGCGCTGCTTGCAAAGGGCCTGCCATTCCCTGCGCACCGCGCCTTGCCTTGACCCATTAGCGGGGCTCTGAAAGACACACTATTTTCCGCATGGACCACTAGGCTCCTCAGGCGGATTCCGCGCCGGATGAATCCGGGAAGAGCACGGTCGGGGCCGGGGGGCGGAGACTGTCCGGCTCGGGATAATCCAGGTTGTAGTGCAGGCCGCGGCTCTCGTGCCGGCTCTGGGCGGAGCGGATGATCAGCCCGGCCACCTGAACCAGGTTGCGCAGCTCCAGCAGATCGTTGGTGACCCGGAAGTTGCTGTAGTACTCGTGAATCTCGTGCTGCAGCAGATCGGCGCGCCGGTGCGCCCGCTCCAGGCGCTTGTTGGTCCTCACGATGCCCACGTAATCCCACATGAACCGCCGCAGCTCGTCCCAGTTGTGGCTCACCACCACCTCTTCGTCGGAATCGGTCACCCGCGATTCGTCCCATTCGGGCAGCTCGGGAGGCAGGGGCACCGCGTCCAGGGTTTCGCGGATATGGCCGGCCGCGGACTTGGCGAACACCAGGCATTCCAGAAGGGAGTTGCTGGCCATGCGGTTGGCCCCGTGCAAGCCGGTGCACGCGGTCTCCCCCACGGCGTAAAGCCCTTCCACGTCGGTACGCCCGAGCCGGTCCGTCTTCACTCCGCCGCAGGTGTAATGGGCGGCGGGTACCACCGGAATGGGCTCACGGGTGATGTCGAAGCCGAACTCCAGGCAGCGCGCGTAGACATTGGGAAAGTGCTCGCGGACGAACGCTGCCGGCTTGTGGCTGATGTCCAGCAGCACCGACTCGGCTCCCAGGCGCTTCATTTCGTGGTCGATGGCCCGGGCTACCACATCGCGGGGGGCCAGCTCACCCCGCGGGTCGAAATCGTGCATGAACGGCGTGCCGTCGGGCAGCAGCAGCCGTCCGCCCTCGCCGCGCACCGCTTCGGTGATCAGCAGGGATTTGGCCCTGGGATGGTAAAGGCAGGTGGGATGGAACTGATTGAATTCCATGTTCTCCACCCGGCAGCCGGCACGCCATGCGATGGCGATGCCGTCGCCGGTGGAGGTGTCCGGATTGCTGGTGTAGAGATAGACCTTGCTGGCGCCCCCGGTGGCCAGGACCAGGAACCGCGAGCGCAGGGCGGTGACCCGGCCGCGGTTGCGGTCGAGCACATAGGCGCCCAGGCAGCGCGGCGTGTCCAGACCCAGCTTGCGGCCGGTGATCACGTCCACCGCGATATGGCGCTCCAGCAGGGTGATGTTCTCGCGGTCCCGGACGCTGCGCACCAGGGCCGTTTCGATGGCCCGCCCGGTGGCGTCGGCCGCATGGATGACCCGGCGGTGGCTGTGGCCCCCCTCCCGGGTGAGATGGTAACGCCCGGCCTCCTGCTCGCGGGTGAAGGGGACCGCCAGGTCGATGAGCCAGGCGATGGCGTCCGGTCCATGCTCGACCACGAACCGGACCACCTCCGGGTCGCACAGGCCGGCGCCGGCATCCAGGGTGTCCCGGACATGGGCCTCGAAGGAATCCTCCCGGTCCAGCACCGCTGAAACCCCCCCCTGGGCGTAGAGGGTGGAGCTCTCGGTCAGGGTCCCCTTGGCCAGCACGGCCACCCGCATCTGGGGGGGCAGGTGCAGGGCCAGGGTCAAGCCGGCTGCGCCGCTGCCGATGATCACCACATCGAAATAGCGTTGCTGCTCCATTACTTGTGGCCGGGTAAACAAATCGGTTATCGTGACGGGCCAGCCCGCCGGGGGCCGTCACGGCCGGCGGACGCAAGAGCTTAACCTTACCGCAATCCTTCTCATCGGGCGAACTATAGTCAGTCGGGGCTGTCTACCTCACAAGGCAGGGTGCTCGTCCGGGAGAGGCAGGGGAAAGGCCCGGATGGGCGAGCAGAATGCTGATCGGGTACTGGTTGAACGGGTACAGCAGGGGGACAAACATGCCTTCGACTTACTGGTCCGCAAATACCAGCACAGGATCACCAAGCTCGTCTCCCGCTACGTCCATGACCCCAGCGACGCCCTGGACGTGGTGCAGGAGGCCTTTCTGAAGGCATACCGCGCCCTGTCATCGTTTCGCGGTGACAGCGCGTTCTACACCTGGATGTACAGAATCGCCATCAATACCGCCAAGAATCACCTGATTTCCCAGGGCCGGCGCCCTCCCGGGGACGATATCGACGCCCGGGAGGCGGAACAGTACGAAGGGCGCTCGGGTCTGAAGGAATATGACACGCCCGAGCACCTGCTTCTCAAGGATGAGATCGAGGAGACGGTACTTCGGGCCATCGAGGAGCTGCCCGACGATCTGCGCATGGCAGTGACCCTGCGGGAGCTGGAAGGGATGAGCTACGAGGAGATCGCCCAGACCATGGGCTGTCCGATCGGCACCGTGCGCTCTCGGATATTCCGGGCGCGCGAAGCCATCGACAACAAGCTGCGCCCCTTGTTGGGCTAGCCAGGCGGGGTGACGGAAATGAGCGACAGAGTCTACGAGCAGGTATCGGCGATGCTCGACGATGAGCTTCCCGCTGTCGAGCAGGAGCTGCTGGCGGCCCGGATGGCCCGGGACGAGAAGCTGCGGGCGCGTTGGCAGCGCTACAGCCTGATCAGCGACACCCTGCGCAATCACCTCCCGGAGCGCGCCGACGAGGCGCTGGCCTCACGGGTCATGCAGGCGCTGGAGCCCGAGGCGCCGCTTCACGCCCGCCGCCGGCTGCCGGGCTGGGCCCGTCCCCTGGCAGGGGCGGCGGTGGCGGCCTCGGTGGCCGTGGCGGCCGTGCTCGCGGTGCAGAACGTGAACCGCCCGGGCCTGGAGCGGCCGGCGCCCAGCGTGGCGAGCGCGCCGGCCGGGTATGACGGTAATGAGCTGCCGGCCTCGCGCTCGCCGGTGCTGGACGCCCACTGGCAGCCGGCACAAGCCCCCAGCAGTCCGCAACTCGACCGGTATCTGGTCAAT
>DATFLG010000014.1:0-3071 GCA_035267985.1 Gammaproteobacteria bacterium
GGTCACCGTCCATCCGGGCGCCGTGATCGGCAGCGACGGCTTCGGCCTGGCGAAGGAGGACGGTCGGTGGCTGAAGGTCCCGCAACTGGGCGGTGTGGTGATCGGGGACGATGTGGAGATCGGCGCCAACACCACCATCGACCGGGGCGCGCTGGACGACACCGTTCTCGAGGACGGTGTCAAGCTGGACAACCAGATCCAGGTGGCTCACAACGTGCACATAGGCGCGCACACGGCCATCGCGGGCTGCGTCGGTATCTCCGGCAGTGCCCGGATCGGGCGCGGTTGCATGCTTGCCGGAGGGGTGGGTGTGGTCGGGCATCTGGAGATCGCCGATAACGTGGTTGTCACCGGAATGTCCATGGTGACCAAGTCGATCACGCAGGCCGGCGTCTATTCCTCCGGGTTGCCGGCCATGCCCAATGACGAATTCAACAGGAGCTTCGCGCGCTTTCGACGGCTGGACGACCTGGCGCGTCGGCTGCGCCGCCTCGAGAAGCGCCGCAAGTCAGAGGAATAACGCGACTGTGTCGAGCGACGATAAACCCAGGGATGAGTCACCCGTGGTCATGGACATCAATGAGATTCTGAATCAGCTGCCACACCGTTATCCTTTTCTTCTGATTGACAAGGTGGTGGAGTTCCGGCCTGGTGAATCGCTGGTGGGGATCAAGAACGTCACCTACAACGAACCGTTCTTCCAGGGGCATTTTCCCCAGCGACCCATCATGCCCGGTGTCCTGATACTCGAGGCGCTGGCCCAGGCCACGGGCCTGCTGGCATTCCGCACGGAAGGGCGGGACGGACACCGCAATACGCTCTACTACTTCGTGGGAATCGACAAGGCGCGGTTCAAACGCCCGGTGGGCCCTGGGGACCAGCTCGTCCTCGACGTGAAGCTGTTGCGGACCAAGCGCGGAATATGGATGTTCGAAGGTGAAGCCAAGGTGGACGGGCGGGTGGCAGCGAGCGCCGAGATCATGTGCACGGAACGGGAAGTGGACGCGTGATCGACGAACGAGCCGTAATCGATCCGAGTGCACGATTGGCAGATGACGTTGAGGTCGGTCCGTTTGCGGTTGTCGGTGCGGATGTGGAGATCGGGGCGGGCACCCGGATCGGCGCGCATGCGGTAGTCCGGGGGCCGACGAGGATCGGGCGGGACAACAACATATTTCAGTTCGCGTCCGTGGGAGAGGATCCCCAGGACAAGAAATACGGTGGCGAACGCACCTGGCTGGAGATCGGCGACGCCAATACGATCCGAGAATACTGTACGATCAACCGCGGTACCGTGCAGGCGGGTGGCGTGACCCGCATAGGCAACGACAATTGGATAATGGCTTATGTCCATATCGCCCACGACTGCCAGGTGGGCAATGGGACGATCTTTGCCAACAGCGCGTCCCTGGCCGGCCACGTGCGGGTGGAGGACTTCGCCATTCTGGGAGGCTTCACTCTGGTGCACCAGTTCTGTGCCGTGGGCGCCTATGCTTTCACGGGTATGGGGAGCGGGATCAGCAAGGACGTGCTGCCCTATTTGATGGTTTCGGGCAACCCGGCCCGGCCTCATGGACTGAACACGGAGGGGCTGCGCCGCCACGGGTTCAGCGGTCAGCAGATCGACTGCCTGAAGCGGGCGTACAAGACGGTCTACCGGTCCGGTCTGACCCTTGAGCAGGCGGGCGGACGACTGGACGAACAACTGGGGGAGTGTCCGGCGGTGCAGCGCTGGGTCGAGTTCCTGGTTCGGCAGACCCGGGGTATCGTGCGCTGAGCGCCATGGCGGCGCCCGCAAAACCATCACCCGCACAGGGAACGGTCCGGATCGGAATCGTTGCCGGAGAGGCGTCCGGCGACCTGCTCGGGGCGGAGCTCATCGAAGCGGTGAGGGAGCGGTTGCCCGGGGCCCGTTTCGAGGGCATTGGCGGCCCCCTCATGACAGCCGCCGGCTGCCACAGCCTCTATCCCATCGAGCGCTTGTCGGTCATGGGCCTGGTGGAAGTGTTGGGGCATCTTCCCGGCCTGTTGGCCATCCGGCGCAGTCTTCGCAGGCACTTCCTCGCCGATCCCCCGGACCTGTTCGTGGGGGTGGACGCGCCGGACTTCAATCTTGGACTGGAGCGGGCGCTGAAGCGGGGCGGGATCGCCACCGTCCACTACGTCAGCCCCTCGGTGTGGGCCTGGCGCCGGTACCGGGTGCGCAAGATCGCACGCAGCACCGATCTTATCCTGACCCTGTTTCCGTTCGAGGCCGATTTCTACCGGGACCACAGAGTACCGGTGCGCTTTGTCGGCCACCCGCTGGCGGACCTTATACCCGAACATGTCGATCCGGCGGATGCCCGCAAGGGACTCGGTCTCGATGCCGCTGCGCCCACCGTAGCCATTCTTCCGGGGAGCCGTCGCAGCGAGGTGAAGCGGCTGTCGGCCCCGTTTCTGGCCACGGCCGCCTGGTGCCTGCAGCAGCGCCCGGAGCTGCGCTTCGTGGTGCCGGCAGCCAATCCGCCCGCCCGGACGATGCTCGAACAGGCGCTGGCGGCCCACCCCGGGGACCTGCCCGTGACCGTGGTCGACGGGCGTGCCCGGGAGGCGATGGCGGCAGCCGATGCGGTGCTGCTGGCCTCCGGCACCGCGACGCTGGAGGCGCTGCTGCTCAAGCGGCCCATGGTGGTGGCGTACCGGCTGGCCCCCGCCACCTATCAGCTGACCCGGCGGCTGCTGAAGACGCCGTTCTATTCCCTGCCCAACCTGTTGGCCGGCCGGGCCCTGGTGCCCGAAGTGACCCAGGAGGATGTCGATCCGGCGGTGCTGGGCCCGCAGGTGCTGCAGTGCCTGGAAGACAATCCGCGGATCCGGGCACTGCAGGAGCAGTTCGGACGTATCCACCATACCCTTCGGCGCGGGGCCAGCCGGCGCGCGGCCGAAGCGGTTCTGGAAATGGCGGGGGCATGAACAGGCAGGGGATGCTGGATCTGGGCGGGGAACGGCTGGTGGTCGGCGTGGACGAGGTGGGACGCGGCCCCCTTGCGGGTCCCGTGGTGGCCGCTGCGGTGATTCTGGGTCCAGCG
>DATFLG010000015.1:0-9870 GCA_035267985.1 Gammaproteobacteria bacterium
GACGGCCGGACCGAATCCGCTTTGGGCCACCTGCGCGGCCTCCGGCTCGACGCACTTGATGCGCTCTCCGGAGATGCGCACAAGGTTCACCAGGTTGTCCTCGACCTCTTTGACCAGTGCAATGACCTTGCGGATGATCTGCCCGGTCAGGTCCTGGAAGTCCTGGGCCATGAGCACTTCAGACAGGTTCTGGTTGATGTGCGTGGCGCGATCCGTGGTCGTCGCCAGAAATTCCTCCAGGGTCTGGCTGAGGCGGCGGAACTCCTCCACATCCATGTCCCGGCGGCGGAAGCGCTGCCACTGGCCGTGCAGGGCGCTGGCCTCGTCACGGAGCTCCTCGGAGACCGGCAGCGCGGCTTCCACCGCATTGAGGGTGCGGTGCGCGGACTGCTCGGTCATGGTAATGACGTGGTTCAATCGGGCCCGGGCGTCCGGGATGTCGCTTTCGGTGAGGTTGGCCATTCGCGCGTCGAGCTGAAAGCTGTTCAGGGCCTCATGCAGCTCGCGGGTCAGCTTCCCCAGCTCATGAAACAGGCTCGCGTCCCGGGCCCGGGTCAGATCGTCAAGCGCGCGCCCGGCCGCTTCCTCGTTGCCTGCCTCCAGATCCGCGACCAGCTGCCGCGCCTGGGCAAGGCACTCCTTTCCTGCCAACTTGTTCCCGTCCATCGCGCCCCCTTACCCTTGTGCGGTATCTGCCAGCCGCTCGAAGATCTTGTCTATCTTCTCCTTGAGCGTCACGGCGGTGAACGGCTTGACGATATAGCCGTTCACGCCTGCCTGAGCAGCCTCGACGATCTGGTCCTTCTTGGCCTCGGCCGTGACCATCAGCACCGGAAGGTTGGCCAGCTTGGGATCGGCGCGCACCGCCTTGAGCAGGTCGATGCCGGTCATGCCGGGCATGTTCCAGTCCGTGATCAGGAAGTCGAAGCTGGTGGACTGGAGCACGGGCAGCGCCGTCTGCCCGTCATCCGCCTCCTGGGTGTTGTTGTAGCCCAGGTCACGTAACAGGTTCTTGACGATACGACGCATCGTGGAAAAGTCGTCCACAATGAGTATCTTCATGTTCTTGTCCAAGATGTCCTCCTGCTGCTTGCCATCAGCGCCAGCAGCCCGGCGCTTCGCTTCGGTCAGTCTTCCGAGTCCGCCAGCCACTCGGTCATGCGGGCCCGCAGGCGGATCAGTGCCTGCCCGTGGATCTGGCAGACCCGGGATTCGCTCACGCCCAGTACATCCCCGATCTCGCGCAGGTTCAGCTCCTCGTCGTAGTACAGCGCCATCACCAGGCGCTCACGCTCCGGGAGCCCCGCAATGCCTTGCGCCAGGGCGCCGCGAAACGCGTCGTTCTGCAGGTTCTCCAGCGGTTCGTCCGCCGACCCCAGAATGGCCGCGTCCGGTTCCTCGCCCGCCGCCACGGGGTCGTCGAAGCTGAATACCCGGCAGCCGCTGGCGTCCTGGAGGATGCGGTGGTACTCCTCCAGGCTGATGCCCAGGGCGCGGGCCACCTCGTTATCCCGCGCATCGCGCCCTTCTGCGTTCTCGATCTGGCGGACGGCCTCCGCCACCTGCCGGGCCTTTCGATGCACTGAGCGCGGCGTCCAGTCCGTGCGCCGGATCTCGTCGAGCATGGCGCCGCGTATGCGTATGCCCGCATAGGTCTCGAAACTCGCCCCCTGGGAGGCGTCGTAGTTCCGCGCGGCTTCCAGCAATCCGATCATGCCCGCCTGTATCAAGTCGTCAGCCTGTACGCTGGGGGGCAGTCGGCTCATCAGGTGAAAGGCGATCCGTTTCACCAGGGCCGCGTGCCGATGCACCAGCTCGTCGTAGTCCCGTTCTTGCGTAGCGGCGTACATTGCAACCCCGTTCATCGCAGCATCTCCATCTCGCCACAACTGGACTGGATGAGCCGCTCGACGAAGAATTCCAGATGGCCGCCCGCACCGGTCGGTACAGGCCAGCTATCGGCCTTTCGGGCCAAATTCTTGAATGCCATCGCCGCGCGGCTGCGTGGATAGGCGTCCACGACAGCCCGTTGTTTTTGTACAGATTTCCTCAGGTATTCGTCCTGGGGCACGGTCCCCATGTATTCCAGCGTCACATCCAGATACCGGTCGGTCACCCGGGAAATCTTGCCGAACAGCTCGCGGCCCTCCTGGGCGCTGCGGGTCATATTGGCCAGTACCCGGAAATGCTCCAGGCCGTATTCGCGGCTGAGCAGCTTGATCAGCGCGTAGGCGTCGGTGATGGACGCCGGCTCGTCGCACACCACCACGATCACCTCCTGGGAAGCCCGGCTGAACGTGACCACGCTGTCGGAAATCCCGGCGGCGGTATCCACCACCAGGACATCGAGCTGGTGACTGAGCTCGCTGAACGCCCGCACCAGGCCGGCGTGTTCGGCGGTGCTGAGCTCGGCCATTTCCTTGGTCCCGGAGGCCGCCGGCACGATCTTCAATCCCGCCGGCCCGGGTACAATGATCTCTTCGAGGGTGCGTTCCCCGCGCACCACATGGGACAGATCGTGGACCGGGTGCAGCCCCAGCATCACGTCCACGTTGGCCAGCCCCAGGTCCGCGTCAAGCAGCATCACCTGGCGTCCCGTCTCGGCCAGTGCCACCGACAGATTGACCGAAACATTGGTCTTGCCGACTCCTCCCTTTCCACTGGTGATCGCAACCACCCGCACCGGCCGCGGCTGCGCCAGGCTCCGCAGCCCGGCCGCCTGGTCAAATCTCGATTCAGCCATGAGCATTCGCCGCCATCCCTCCAAAGCGTTCCGCCAGGGCCTGCGCCCCGTCCGCATCATCGCCCGCCTGCATGAGTGAAACGGCCCGGGTGACCAGGTTGCTGGCCCGGGCCGGGTGCAGATCCTCGGGAACCCGCTGGCCGTCTCCGACATAGGCCAGGGGCAGACCCTGGCGCACGATCACGGACAGGGCGCTGCCGAGGCTTGCCGCCTCGTCGATCTTGGTCAGGATGCAGCCGTGCAGGGGCGCCGTCCGGAACGCCCGTACCGACTCCTCCAGCACCGAAGCATGGGTGGTGGCGGACATGGCCAGGTAGGTGCGGATCACCCGGCTGGTGCCCGCCAGGGCGCTCAGGCGCTCGCTCAGGCGCACGTCGCGCTGGCTGACGCCGGCAGTGTCGATAAGCACCAGCTGCTTGTCCGCCAGGCTGCGCAGGGCCGCCTCCAGCTCGTCGCCATCGCCGGCCACCTGCACGGGCACCCCGAGAATCCGCCCGTAGGTCAGCAGCTGCTCGTGGGCGCCGATCCGGTAGCTGTCGGTGGTCAGCAGCGCCACGCTGCGCTGGCCGTGGCGCAGGGCGTAACGGGCGGCCAGCTTGGCCACGGTGGTGGTCTTGCCCACGCCGGTAGGCCCCACCACCGCCACGATGCCGCCCTGGCTGAGAATGTCGTCGTCCGTCACCGGCAGCTGGTGAGCCAGCAGGGCCAGGGCCTTGCGCCAGGCATGGCGGTCGTCCTCGGCCGGCTCGGCGGCCTGCGCCAGCTGCTGGCACAGCTCGCGCTGCAGGCCCAGGGCGCTGAGGTGGCGCAACAGGTGGGCCTGCCGCGGCCGGCGCCGTTCCAGGTCGTTCCACGCCAGATGGGCAAGCTGGTGCTCCAGCATGCCCCGCAGCATCTTGAGCTCCTCCTGCATGGCCACCAGGGCCGGATCCTGGGACCAGTAGATGTTCGGACCGCCTTTGCCGCGCCCGGGCGTGGAGCGCGGCTCGCCCGCAGCCGCCTGCCCGGCCGGGCGCGTTCCGCCGTAGGGGCCGGCGGCCTCACCCAGCGACTCGGGGGTATACTCCCGGTCCCGTCCGTCGTCATAGCTGTGGGCCGGCTGCGTGGGGGGCGCCGGGCCGTTGCCGTCCCCGGCGCCCGGCGTGGCCTGGCGGCCGAGGGCCTCTTCCAGCGCCGACTCGTCGTAATCGATGGCCGAGATGATCTCCACGCCGCCCGCCACCTTGCGATTGGACAGAATGACCGCATCCGGCCCCTGCTCCTCGCGCACCCGGCGGATCGCCTGGCGCATGTCCGGAGCGAAATACCGCTTGATCTTCATGCCACGACCCCCAACTGTTCGGCGCGCGTTTCAGCCCGCCTGCGACGGCCGACCTTCGTCAGGCCCCGACTGCTGCGTCCGGGCTTCCGAGCCCTGTCGCCTGCGCACCCACGGTGCTGACGACCTTGATCTGTTTGTTGTCCGGAACCTCGTTGTACGAGAGCACGTTGAGGCTCGGAATGCTGTGGCGCACCAACCGGGCGAGCCAGGCACGAATCCCCGGCGACACCAGAAGGACCGCCGGCTGGCCCGCCATCTCCTGGCGCTGGGCACTGTCGGCCAGCGCCCGGTGCATGCGGTCCGCCAGGCCCGGCTCGAAGCCGGCGTTGCCGTCCATTGCACCCTGAAGCGACTGGTGCAATATCTGTTCCAGCGTCGGATCCAGTGCGATCACCGGCAGCTCAGGCGCCATCCCGTTGATATGCTGGACAATCGAGCGGCCCAGGGCAGCCCGCACCGCCGCCGTGAGGATGGCGGGGTCTTGACTGTGCGGGGCGTGCTCCGCCAGGGTTTCGGCGATGGTGCGCATGTCCCGCACCGGGATATGCTCTTCCAGCAGGTTCTGGCAGACCTTGAGCACGACTCCCAGGGGCAGCGTCTTGGGCACCAGGTCCTCCACCAGCTTGGGGGCGGACTTGGCCAGCACGTCCAGCAGCTGCTGGACCTCCTCGTGCCCGAGCAGTTCGTGGGCATGCTGCTGGAGCACCTGGCTGAGGTGGGTGGCGACCACGGTGCTCGCGTCCACCACCGTGTAACCCATGGTCTGGGCGTTGTCCCGCTGGCCGGGGTCGATCCACACCGCGTCCATTCCGAAGGCGGGGTCCTTCGTGGAAATGCCCTGCAGGGTCCCGAACACCTGGCCGGGGTTGATGGCCAGCTCGTATTCGGGGTGTACTTCCGCCTCCCCCACCGGCACGCCCATCAGCGTGATCCGGTAGGCGTTCGGCGCCAGATCAAGGTTGTCCCGGATGTGCACCGACTGCACCAGAAAGCCCAGCTCCTGGGAAAGCTTCTTGCGCACCCCCTTGATGCGGTTCATCAAGGGCCCGCCCTGGTTGCGGTCCACCAGCGGAATCAGCCGGTAACCCACCTCCAGGCCGATGATGTCCACCGGAACGACGTCATCCCAGCTCAACTCCCGGGACTCGGCCGGCGTCTCGTCGGGCTCGTCCACCACCTCGCCCTGGGCCGCCTCGATCCGGCGCTGGCGGTGCAGCCACCAGGCACCGGTCCCGGCCAGCACCGCCAGCAGGAGAAACGGCAGGTTCGGCATGCCCGGAATCAGCCCCAGCACGCCGATCACGCCGGCCGTCACCGCCAGCGCGTGCGGATTGCTCAGCAGCTGCGCGCTGACCTGGTCCGAGAGACTGGATGAGCTGGAAACCCGGGTCACGATGACCGCAGTGGCGGTCGACAGCAGCAGGGACGGGATCTGGGCCACCAGGCCGTCACCGATGGTGAGCAGGGTGTAATTGTGCAGCGCCTGGGTCAGTGGCATGCCGTGCTGTAGCATGCCCACAGCGAGCCCGCCCAGGATATTGATGAAAAGAATCAGGATGCCGGCAATGGCGTCGCCGCGCACGAATTTGCTGGAACCGTCCATGGCCCCGTAGAAGTCCGATTCCTGACCCACCTCCTCGCGCCGGCGGCGGGCCTCCTCCTGGCTGATGAGCCCGGCGTTGAGGTCGGCATCGATGGCCATCTGCTTGCCGGGCATCGCATCCAGAGTGAATCGGGCGGTGACTTCCGATACGCGCCCTGCACCCTTGGTGACCACCACGAAGTTGATGATTACCAGTATGGCAAACACCACCAGCCCGACCGCGTAGTTGCCTCCGATCACGAACTCGCCGAAGGCCTGGATCACGTGACCGGCCGCCGCGGTCCCGGTATGGCCGTTGAGCAGCACCACGCGGGTGGAGGCGATATTCAGGGCGAGCCGCAGCAGCGTCGCCATCAACAGGACCGTGGGAAAGACACCGAACTCCAGGGGGCGCATGGTATATACGGTGACCAGCAGGACCACCAGCGACAGGGATATGTTGAACGTGAACAGCATATCCAACGCCATGGGCGGCAGCGGCACCACCATCATGGCCAGCATGGCCACCAGCAGAACGGGTGCGCCCAGCCCGCTGCGGCTGATGGTCCTGATCGCATCCAACAAGGTTGAGCCGTTCATGGGTGCAGTCCTCTGTCGTTGCTACCGGGGCCGGCCTTTTTCGTACTCTGCGGGTACCGGAAGATCGGTGGGCGGGCTGGGGGTCTGTCCGCCCTCCTGGCGCGCCGCCTTGAGTTGGAACACGTATGCCAGAACCTGCGCCACCGCCAGGTACAAACCGGCAGGGATCTCCCGGTCGATCCGGGTGCTGTGATACAGCGCGCGTGCCAACGGGGGCGCCGACACGGTGGTCACCTTGTGACGCGCCGCCACGTTGCGGATCTGGGCGGCGATGAGATCGGCGCCCTTGGCAACCACCTTGGGGGCGCGCATGTTGTCGGGGTCATAGCGCAGGGCCACGGCAAAGTGCGTCGGGTTGGTCACCACCACGTCCGCCTTGGGCACCTCTTCCATCATCCGGCGGGTGGCAATCTCCTGCTGGCGCGCACGGATCTTGCTCTTGATCTCCGGCTTGCCCTCGGTGTCCTTGTACTCGTCCTTGACTTCCTGCTTGGTCATGCGCAGCTGGCGCCCGTGCTCCCACAGCTGGTAGGGCACGTCCGCGGCCGCGATCAGGATCAGCACCAGGCTCAGGGACAGGAAATTCCAACCCAGCAGATGGCCGGCGTGGGCCAGGGCCTGCTTGGGCGCCTCGTGGCCCAGACCCAGAAACTGGCCGGAAAGGTGCCACAGCAGCGCGACCGCCACTGCGCCGATGAGGAGAAACTTCACCAGCGCCTTGGCGAGCTCGACCAGTCCGCGCACCGAGAACATCCGCTTGAAGCCGTTCACGGGATTGAGCTTGTCCGGACTGAACGCCAGCGCCTCCAGACTGAACGACCAGCCACCCAGCGCGATCGAGGCACCCACGGCCGCCACCACCGTCATGAGCAGGAACGGCGCAATCACCGCGAAGCCCTTGAGCACCGTCGCTGCCAGCAGCGCGGCCGGCGCAGCGTGGTCGAAGATCATCGAACGGTCCAGGCGCAGACCATCGCGCATCATCCCCGCAAGCTGGTCGAGCATGCCCGGCCCGGCCATCAGGAGCATCGCCGCCGAGGCCACGGTGATCACCATGGTGTTGAGCTCGCGGGAACGGGGGACCTGCCCTTTGCGCCGCGCATCCTGCTCGCGTTTGGGAGTCGCTCGTTCTGATTTTTCTTGTCCGTCTTCGTTCTCGGCCATGCTAGTGGGCTCCGAAACCGCCCATGAGGGCAAACGAGCTGGTGACCAGGTGCGAGAGCTGGGGCAGCATGCTCGGCAGCGTGACCAGGATGACCACGAACCCGATCAGCATGGTGACCGGAAAACCGACCGCGAAGATATTGAGCTGCGGGGCGGCCCGGGTGATGACCCCGAAGGCGATGTTGACCATCAGCAGGGCGCTGACCGCGGGCAGGGCGATCAGCACTGCGCCGCTGAACATGTGTCCGGCCCAGGCCACCAGGTTCCAGTAGCCGGCGGCGCCGATCCCGCTGGCTCCGACGGGCATGGCGTGGAACCCGTCCATCAGCACGCCGATGAGCGCCAGGTGCCCGTTCATGGCCAGAAACAGCAGCGTCGCCACGGCCACGTAGTACTGACTCAGCACCGGCACCTGCACCCCGTTCTGGGGATCGACCATCGAGGCGAAGCCCAACCCCATGCTCATGGCGACCACCTGCCCGCCGACCACCAGCGCCGCGAACACGAGTTGCAGGGCAAAGCCCATCGCCGCCCCTATCAGCAGCTGTTGAACGGAAATCAGCAGGCCCTGGACGGAGATCGGGTCGACCGCCGGCGGCGGCGGCAGGCTGGGCACGACCACCCAGGTCACCGCCAGCGCCACCATGAGCCGGGCGCGCACCGGGACCAGACGCCCACCGAAGATGGGCGCCACGGTGAACATCATGCCGATCCGCATCAGCGGCCAGAAGAAGGCCCCTATCCAGTCCGCCAGTTGCCCGCTGGTGACCGTCATGTCGCCGCTCAGCCGATCATGTTGGGGATGTTGTGGAACAGCTGGACGGTGAAGGTCACCAGGGTGCTGAGCATCCAGTGCCCGCCCAGCAGCAGCACCGCGGCGACGGCGGCCAGCTTGGGAATGAAGGTCAGGGTCATTTCGTTGATCTGGGTCGCCGCCTGGAACATGCCCACGATGAGGCCGACGATCAGGGCGGCCAGCAGCAGCGGCCCGGCGAGCATGATCGTGATCTGCAGGGCCTGCTGGCCCACTGTGAGCACCGTGTCAGGCGTCATTTGGCGACTCTCCCGATGTGATTGCGCCCGTTCAGCTGTAGAAGCTCGACGCCAGGGTCCCCATCACCAGCGACCAGCCGTCCACCAGCACGAACAACATGATCTTGAAGGGCAGCGAGATGATCATGGGCGAGAGCATCATCATCCCCATGGACATCAACAGGCTGGCCACCACCAGATCGATCACCAGAAACGGGATCAGGATGAGGAACCCGATCTGAAACGCCGTTTTGAGCTCGCTGGTGACGAACGACGGGAGCAGCAGCGAGAACGGTACCTTGGCGGGTGAATCCATGGACTTCACGTCGGTTCCCGAGATCTTGGCGAACATGTCGAGGTCGGTTTCGCGGGTCTGCTTGAGCATGAAGCCGCGGAAGGGCACCAGGGCCCGATGCAGCGCCTGCTCCGCCTTGATCTGGTTGTTCAGATAGGGCTGGACGGCCTCATGGTTCACCTTGTTGAACACCGGAAGCATGATGAAGAAGGTGAGAAACAGCGACAGGCCGATCAGGATCTGATTCGACGGGGTCTGCATCGTACCCAGCCCCTGGCGCAGGATTGCCAGCACTATGATGATGCGGGTAAAGGAAGTCATCATGAGAAGCCCCGCCGGCAGCAGCGTGAGGGCCGTCATCAACGCCAGGACCTGGATGCTGACCGTATAGGTCTCTCCGCCTCCGGCGCTGGGCTGGGCGGTCACTGCGGGAAGCCCGGGCTGGGCCGCGGCGGCCAGGGGCGCGAGCAGCAGCAGCGCCGTCGCCAGCCAGCACAGATGCCGCGGTCTCACGATCCGCTCCTCTTGTCCAGTGCGGCGCGCAGCTTCTCCGCGAAGCGTCCCGTCTGCTCGCGATCCTGGGAACCGGCCAGGGGTTCGTCGAGCACGTGCAGGGTCTGCACGCGCCCCGGGGCGACCCCCAGCAGAAGCTGCTTGTCACCCACCTGCACCAGCACCACCCGCTCCCGCGCTCCCATGGACAGTCCGCCCAGGATGCGCAGCGCACCACCCGCGCCGCTCTGGAAGCGGCCCACGCGGCGCATCAGCCACGCAACCACCACGATGGCGGCCAGAACCGCCAGCAGCCCCAGGGTGAGTTGAACCAGGGAGCTCATGTCGATGGGATCCGGAGCGGTCGCGGCGCCGCCGGCCCGCCCGACCGCGGCGTGGACACCCGCCTGCTGCAGTGCCAGGGCGGCGCCCGCCAGGGCCCTGCCGGCTCTGTGCCGGCGCCCGGAATCGCAGGCGCGCCTCAAGGTGGCCGGTTCACGCACGGCAGTTCTCTCAGCGCAGCTTCTTGAGCCGTTCGGCCGGGCTGACAACGTCCGTCAGCCGGATGCCGAACTTCTCGTTGACCACCACCACTTCGCCGTGGGCCACCAGGGTGCCGTTCACCAGCACATCCATCGGTT
>DATFLG010000016.1:0-15224 GCA_035267985.1 Gammaproteobacteria bacterium
CTGATCGTGGCCGCGGCGGTGGTGGCGGCCCGTATGCAGACGGAGGAATGATCATGCAAGTCCATCACGTGAGCTTAGTGGTTGCCGATACCGAACGGGCACTGGCCTTCTACCGGGACGTGATGGGGCTGGCGGTGGAACCGGCACGGCCGGATCTGGGCTTTCCGGGTGCCTGGCTGACCCTGGAGGGTGGCGCGCAGATCCACCTGCTGGAGCTGCCCAACCCGGACCCGGTGACCGGTCGCCCCGCCCACGGCGGACGCGACCGCCACCTGGCCCTGACCGTGGCGGATCTGGACGCGCTGGTGGCCGCCCTGGACCGGGCCCGGGTGCCCTTCACCCGCAGCCGGTCCGGCCGTCGCGCCCTGTTCTGCCGCGACCCGGACGGCAACGCCCTGGAGCTGATCGAGCGGGCCTGAAAAGGGCGGTGCTCAGTCGGCGTCTTCGCCGTCCAGGTAGCGGATGATGGTCGCCTTCAGACAGGCCAGCTGCTCCGGGTCGCCGAGGGGCCGGTTGCGCCGGTCGCTGATGTAGAACACGTCCTCGGCGCGCGCTCCAAAGGTGGCGATCTTGGCGTTGTGCAGGTGCACACCGCAGTCGGCAAAGGCGCGGCCCACCCGGGACAGCAGGCCCGGGCGGTCGGTGGTGATCAGCTCCATGGCGGTGCGGTGGCGCACCGGGTCGTCGCTGAACTCCACCCGGGTGGCGATGGGGAAATGCCGGAACTGGCGCGGCGCCCGCCGGGTGACGCGGGTGGGCTGCTCGTCGGGGTGGCGCAGCTGCCGGGCCAGGTGTTCGAGGATCTCCCGGGCGCGGAACTCGCCCTGCACGGGCTCGCCGGAAGCCTCCAGGACCACGTACGTATCCAGGGTGTGGCCGCTGTCGGAGCTGATGATGCGCGCGTCGGCGACGGTCAGGCCCAGCTGATCGAGGGTGGCGGTGACCAGGGCGAACAGGCGGTTTTCGGCCCGGGTATAGACGAAGATTTCCGTGCCGCCCCGTTCGGTTTCCTGGCGGATGTCCACCAGCGGTCCGCCGGCCGGGTCGTGCTCGGCGATCAGCAGGGTATGCCAGGCGATCTGATCGGGCGTGTGGCGCAGGAAATATTCCTGGCTGAAGTCGCTCCATACCGCCTCCAGGGTCGCCCGCGTGACGCCGTCGATGGCCAGCAGCCGACGGGCTGCGGCCTTCGCCTCGCGGATGCGCTCGTTCTGGTCCAGCGGGTGCTCCAGCCCCCGCCGCAGCGCCCGTTTGGTGACGGTGTACAACTCCTCGAGCAGAGCTTCCTTCCAGGAGTTCCATAATTCCGGATTGGTGGCCCGGATATCGGCCACCGTCAACAGGTAGAGATAATCCAGGCGGGTGCGGTCACCCACCTGCCGGGCGAAATCGTTGATCACCAGGGGATCGGAGATATCCCGGCGCTGGGCGGTGACCGACAGGATCAGGTGGTTGCGAACCAGCCAGGACACCAGGTGGGAGTCATAGGCGCTCAGGCCGTGGCGCCGGCAGAATGCCTCCGCTTCCGCCGCCCCGAGTTCGGAGTGATCCCCGCCGCGCCCCTTGGCGATGTCGTGGAACAGGGCGGCCAGCGTCGCCAGCTCGGGCTTGGGAATGCTGTGAGCCAGCTGGCTGCACAAGGGGAACTCGTCGGCATACTCGGGCACCGAGAACCGGCGCAGGTTGCGCACCACGAAAAGGGTGTGCTCGTCCACCGTATAGACGTGGAACAGGTCGTACTGCATCTGCCCGACGATATGTCCGAACTCCGGCAGGTAGGCGGCCAGCACCCCGTAGCGGTTCATGCGCCGCAGCTCATGGGTGACGCCGTGGGGCTGGCGGATGATCTCCATGAACAGGCTTCGTGCCCGCAGGTCGTTGCGGAAATCGTCGTTGATCAGGCCGCTGTGGTTGCGGATCTGGCGGATGGTAGCCGCACGCACGCCCTTGAGCTCTTGGTGCTGGGCGAGCAGCAGAAAGATCTCCAGCAGGGCGAAGGGGTAGCGCTGGAACACCTCCTCGTGCACCGTCTCTATGAACCCCTTGCGTGCCTGGAACCGGCGGTTGATGGGGACCGGCCCGGACATGTCTTCCGCGTAAAGGATGGCTTCCTGGAAGAGCTGCAGCAGCATCTCGTTGAGCCGGTTTAGCTCCATGATGGTGCGGTAGTAGCGCTTCATGAGCTGTTCGACGGCCAGATTGGGGCCGCTGTCGCTGTAGCCCAGCCGCTCGGCCAGGGTGCGCTGGTAGTCGAACAGCAGGCGGTCTTCGCGTCGCCCGGTCAGTGTGTGCAGCGCGAACCGGATGTGCCAGAGAAAATCCTGGCCTTCGCGCAGGCTCTGGTACTCGCGCTGGGTGAGAAAGTCGTGGTCCACCAGCCCGGCCAGCGTCTCGGCTCCGAAGTGGCGCTTGGCGACCCAGCCGATCATCTGGATGTCCCGCAGCCCCCCGGGTCCTTCCTTGATGTTCGGCTCCAGGTTGTAGGCGGTGTCGTGGTACTTGTGATGGCGGGCCAGCTGCTCGCGCCACTTGGCCTGGAAGAACGCCCGGCTGGGCCAGATCTGGTCCGGGCCGGTGCGGCACCGCATGGCCTCGAACAGTGACGGGGCGCCGGCCAGCAGCCGTGCCTCCATGAGATTGGTCGCCACGGTGATGTCCTGGCGGGCCAGCTCCACGCAGTCGTCCACCGTGCGCACGCTGTGACCCACCTCCAGCCCCATGTCCCACAGAAAGGCGAGGAAGGATTCCACCGGCCTTGCCGACGTCCCGCGGGCGCCGTCGGGCAGCAGGATCATCAGGTCGATGTCCGAGCACGGGTGCAACTCGCCGCGGCCATAGCCCCCGACGGCCACCAGGGCCAGGGTGTCGTGGAGCTCGGGCAGCAGCCGCCGCCAGGCGCGGGTCAGAAGCTGGTCGATGAGCCAGCTGCGCCCGAACACCAGCTCCTCAGGGGGCGCGCCGGCATCAAACCGTGCCCGCAGGGCCGCGGTGGCGTCCTTCAGGGTCTGGCGGAAGGCCTCCAGGGGCACCTCGCCGCCCGCCAGCTGGCCGTCCAGATGCCCTATGTCGTAGAGCTGCTCGAACGCCGGATGCCGCTGGGCTGCGGGCAGGGGCTCGCTCATGGCCTACTCGGGAAACGGACCGGGTGGGTATTCCAGGCGTTCATCGGGGCCCAGGGTGAGCACTTCGTGGCCGGTTTCGGTGACCAGGATGGTGTGCTCCCACTGGGCGGAGAGACTGTGGTCCTTGGTGACCACGGTCCAGCCGTCGGGAAGGAGTTTCACGGCACGCTTGCCGGCGTTGACCATGGGCTCGATGGTGAATGTCATTCCGGGCTCCAGGGCCATACCGGACCCCGGCGTGCCGTAGTGAAGCACCTGGGGCTCCTCGTGGAATTCCCGCCCCACGCCGTGGCCGCAGTACTCGCGCACGATGGCGCAGTTGCTGGCCTCCGCGTGGCGCTGAATGGTGTGGCCGATATCCCCCAGGCGCACCCCCGGGGCGACCATCTCGATGCCCAGCTTCATGCACTCGAAGCTCACCCGCGTCACCCGGCGGGCGATGACCGACGGCTCGCCGATGAAGAACATGCGGCTGGTATCACCGTGGAAGCCGTCCTTGATCACGGTGATATCGATATTGAGGATGTCCCCGTTCTTCAGCCGCCGGTCGCCGGGAATGCCGTGACAGACCTGATGGTTGATGGATGTGCAGACCGAGCGGGGAAAACCGCGGTAATTCAACGGGGCGGGGGTGGCCTGCTGCTCGTTGACGATGTAGTCATGGCACAGGGCGTCGAGCTCCCCGGTGGTGACCCCGGCCTGCACGTGGGGTCGAATCATGTACAGGACCTCGGCCGCCAGGCGGCCGGCCACGCGCATCTTCTCGATTTCCTCGGGTGTCTTGATGGATACAGTCATGTAGGCGGGTCGAACCAGGGTGAATGGATGCCCCGCGGGTGGCGGCGCAGATTGTTGATTCACCAAGTCTATGGTATAAAAGGCGGCTTGTTAAGCGGCGTGTGCCGTCAGCCGGCGGCGCGCGTCATATCCACACATACGCCGGCACATGCAGTCGGGTGCCGTGGCGGCCGGTTCGACCGGCCCACGGTTGCTGCATGGGGCGTATGGAGGCCCAACCCTGGACAAATCGGAGAAGACAATGGCAGACGTGACCATGCGCCAGATGCTCGAGGCCGGCGTGCACTTCGGGCACCAGACCCGTTTCTGGAATCCCAAGATGGCTCCCTACATCTTCGGAGAGCGCAGCAAAATCCATATCGTCAACCTGGAAAAAACCCTTCCGTTGTACAACGAGGCCCTGAACTATGCGGGCCGCCTGGCCTCACGCAAGGGCCGGCTGTTGTTCGTGGGGACCAAGCGCGCCGCCCGTGACATCGTGGGCCAGGAGGCGACCCGCTGCGGAATGCCTTTCGTGAATCACCGCTGGCTCGGGGGCATGCTCACCAACTTCAAGACCGTGCGCCAGTCCATCAAACGCCTCAAGGACCTGGAGCAGATGTCCACCGACGGCAGCTTCGAGAAAGTGGGCAAGAAGGAAGCCCTGATGCTGCGCCGCGAGATGGACAAGCTCGAGCGCAGCCTGGGGGGCATCAAGAATATGGAGGCGCTGCCCGATGCGCTGTTCGTGGTGGACGTGGGCCACGAGAAGATCGCCATCAAGGAAGCCCAGAAGCTGGGTATTCCGGTGGTGGGGGTGGTGGACACCAACAATTCACCGGACGGGGTGGATTACGTGATCCCCGGCAATGACGACGCCATCCGGGCGATACAGCTCTATGTGCGTGGCGTGGCCGCCGCGGTTCTGGAAGGACGGGCCTCGGCGGCCGGCGCCGGCGGGTCGCCCGACGAGTTCGTGGAGCTCGATGACACGGCTGGGCCGGGCGAGGCGGCGGAGCCGGCGGCGAAAGAGGCGGCGAAAGCGCCGGCTACCGATGCCGGTGAGGGTGCGGCACCGGAGGCGGCCAGCGAGCAAGAATAGGCCATGGCGGCCCGGCGTGGGCCGCGGGCCGGGCGCCGCAGCCGGTTGCGGCGGCCCCAAGGACAGATTTCGTAACGAGGTGTGATGATGGCTATTTCAGCGGCACAGGTGAAGGAGCTTCGCGAGCGTACCGGCTCGGGCATGATGGAATGCAAGAAGGCGCTGGTGGAGGCCGACGGTGACATGGACGCCGCCGTCGAGATCCTGCGCAAATCCGGGCTGGCCAAGGCCGACAAGAAGGCCGGCCGGGTGGCGGCCGAAGGCCTGGTGGTGATCGAGACCAGCGCCGACCGTAAGGATGCGGTCATGGCGGAGGTCAACTGCGAAACCGATTTCGTCGCGAAGAAGGAGGAGTTCCAGGACTTCGCCGCCGCTGTGGCCAGGCGGATTCTCAGCGACGACCCGGCGGATGTGGACGCCCTGCTGGCCCTGCCGTTGCAGGACGGCGCGGACTTGTCCGTCGAGGAGGCCCGCAAGGAACTGGTCGCCAAGCTGGGCGAGAACATCAACGTACGCCGGTTTGTGCACATGCATGCCGAGCAGGGGGCGCTGTCCAGCTATCTCCACGGTACGCGTATCGGCGTGCTGGTGGATCTGGAAGGCGGCGACGAGCAGCTGGGCCGGGATCTGGCCATGCACGTGGCGGCCAGCCGCCCGGTGTGCGTGGCGGAGCAGGACGTCCCCCAGGAGCTGCTGGACAAGGAGCGGGAGATCTTCGTCGCCCAGGCCGAATCCAGCGGCAAGCCCCCGGAAATCATTGAGAAGATGGTCCAGGGCCGATTGAAGAAGTACCTCGGCGAGGTCACCCTTCTCGGGCAGCCCTTCGTCAAGGATCCGGACACCACGGTGGCCAAGCTGCTGGACAAGGCCGGAGCCCGCGTGGTGCGTTTTGATCGTCTGGAGCTGGGCGAAGGCATCGAGAAGAAGACCGAGAACTTTGCCGACGAGGTGATGGCCCAGGTGCACGGCAGCTGAGCCGCGCCCGCGGGCCGGTCGCGTCGGCGCGCGGCGCGGGCGGGTGCCGGCCGGCGCTGCACACGGACCGTCCTACACCCTGGGGGCCGCATTGCGGCCCTCTTTTGTGCGTGGCATTCGCTGCCCAAAAAAGGGACAATGGAGGGGATCCGGGAGTTGTTCAAGAAATTATCCGAAGAAAATTCTGCAACAATATGAATTTGCTATAGATGAACGAGATAGCCAGTGAGCAGTCCCAATACCGTCGTATCCTCCTGAAGCTCAGCGGGGAGGCGCTGATGGGCGAAGCGGGATTCGGGCTGGATCCCGACACCCTGCGGGGCATCGGCGGTGAAATCGCCGAGATCGCCGACCGGGGGGTTCAGGTGGGCCTGGTGATCGGAGGAGGCAATCTGTTCCGCGGCAGCGGCCTGGCGGCCGCCGGGATAGACCGGGTGACCGGCGACCAGATGGGCATGCTCGCCACGGTAATGAACGGATTGGCCATGCAGGATGTGCTGGAACGGCTGGGGGCGCCGGCGCGGCTCATGTCCGCCCTGGCGATCGGCGGTGTCGGCGAGCCCTACGATCGGCGCCGGGCCCGTGAGCACCTGGACGCCGGGCGGGTGGTGCTGTTCGCCGCCGGGACCGGCAACCCCTATTTCACCACGGATTCGGCCGCCAGCCTGCGGGCCATAGAGATCGGCGCCCAGGTCATGCTCAAGGCCACCAAGGTGGACGGCGTCTACTCCGACGACCCGATGACCAATCCGGAGGCCGTGCGGTATGCCCGCCTGACCTACGACGAAGCCCTGGAACGCCGGCTGATGGTGATGGATGCCACCGCGGTGGTCCTGTGTCGGGACAACGGGATGCCGCTGCGGGTGTTCAATATCTTCGAGCGCGGCAACCTGGCGCGGGTGGTTCGCGGAGAGGACGTCGGCACGCTGGTCGAACAGGAGTAATCGGCATGATTGACGACATCAAGCAGGACGCCAAGACCCGCATGGGCAAGAGCGTGGAGTCCCTCAGGCAGGAGCTGACCAAGCTGCGTACCGGCCGCGCTCACACCAGCCTGCTGGACCATATCCATGTGGAGTACTACGGAAGCGAGGTGCCCCTGCGCCAGGTGGCGAACATCAACGTGGAGGATTCCCGGACCCTGGTGGTGAGCCCCTGGGAGAAGTCCATGGTCGGACCCGTGGAAAAGGCCATCATGACTTCAGAGCTGGGGCTCAATCCCGCCACCGCGGGGACGGTGATCCGGGTGCCGCTGCCTGCGCTCACCGAAGAGCGCCGCCGGGACATGATCCGGCTGGTGCGCCAGGAGGGAGAGGCGGCGAAGGTGGCCGTGCGCAACATCCGCCGCGATGCCATGGCCGACCTCAAGGAGCTGCTCAAGGAAAAGGAGATCTCCGAGGATCAGGAACGCCGGGGTCAGGATGACATTCAGCGTCTTACGGATCAATATGTTGCGCAGATCGATCAGGTTGTCGAAGGCAAGGAGGCCGAGCTGCTTGAAATTTGAGGCAGCCGGCCGACATCCTGCCTGTGAGGGTACTGAAAGGAGTGAGTCCCACCGTCGGCCGTGTCCGAGGGCGGCGCGTTCGTGGGATGCTCGGCGAATAGTCCCATGTCTCAGCTGATGCCTCAGAAATTCGTGGCCGGAGGCAGCAGCCTTCCGCGCCATGTGGCCATCATCATGGACGGCAACGGCCGCTGGGCCAAGAGCCGCAAGCTGCCGCGGGTGGCCGGCCACCGCGAGGGCGTGAAGGCGGTGCGCCGGGTGGTGGAGGCCTGCAGCGCCAAGGGTATCGGCGCCCTGACCCTGTTTGCCTTCAGCAGCGAGAACTGGCGGCGGCCCCGCACCGAGGTGGGCCTGCTCATGGATCTGTTCGTGAGCACCCTGCAGCGGGAAGTCAACAGTCTGCACCGGAACGGCGTCCGACTGCAGTTCATCGGCGACCGTGAGGCGTTCAATCCCAAGCTTCAGGCCCTGATGGATTCGGCCGAGCAGCTCACCGGCGAGAACCCGGGCCTGGTGCTGAGCATTGCCGCCAACTACGGCGGGCGCTGGGATATTACCCGGGCGACCCGCCGGCTGGCCGCGCAGGTCGCGGCGGGCCGGCTGGACGCGGCGGAGATCACGCCCGAACGCCTGGCCGCGGAGCTGTCGCTGGCACACCTGCCGGAACCGGACCTGTTCATCCGCACCGGCGGCGAGCAGCGGGTGAGCAATTTTCTGCTCTGGCAGCTGGCCTATTCGGAGCTCTATTTCACCGACACCCTGTGGCCGGACTTCGACCAGGGCAGCCTGGAGCAGGCGCTGGAGTCGTTTGCCGGCCGCCAGCGCCGTTTCGGCAGAACGGGCGAGCAGGTGGAGCAGGTCAAGGGTGCTTAAGCGGCTGGTCACAGCTGCGGTCCTCATTCCCATCGTTTTCTGGAGTGTGCTGGCCCTGCCATCGGCGGGGTTCGCGTTGGCATTTGCCGCCTTCGCACTCGCCGGGGCCTGGGAGTGGTCCCGCCTCGTACCCCTGCATGGCGCCGGGGCGCGTATTTCCTACCTGCTGCTGGTATTATTGGGGCTGGCCGCCGCGTGGCGCCTGCGGGATCATCCCGGCGCGCTGCGCCCGGTGCTGGCGGTCGGGGTCCTGGGCTGGCTTGCGGCCCTGATCTGGCTGAGCCGCGCGGGGCCGTCCCATGCCCCGCGGCGAGTCGGCCAGTGGCTGAAGGCGGCGGCGGGCATCGGCGCCCTGGGAATGGCCTGGCTGGCCCTGGTGAGCCTGCACGGCGGCACGCCCCGCGGACCGGCGCTGGTGCTGTTTCTGCTGGTCCTGATCTGGTGTGCCGACAGCGGAGCATATCTCGCCGGGCGGCGCTGGGGACGACGCAAGCTCGCCCCGGCAATCAGTCCGGGCAAGACCTGGGAAGGGGTCCTGGGCGGACTGGCCGCGGCCGGCGTGTTCAGCCTGTTGGGCGGCTGGCTACTGGATTGGCGGGGCGGGGCGCTGCTAAGGTTCCAGGCCATGTGCCTGGTCACGGTGATGTTCTCGGTGGTCGGTGACCTGACCGAGAGTCTGTTCAAGCGCCAGGTCAGCATCAAGGACAGCGGTGCGCTGCTGCCCGGCCACGGCGGCGTACTGGACCGGATCGACAGCCTGCTGGCCGCCGCCCCGGTGTTTGTACTGGCCCTCTACCTGATGGACTTGTGAAACCCTCACAGGATGTCGATCGCCCACCCGAACCCATGAGCACTTCCTCCCCTCACGGCCGTCCGGCCGGCATCACGCTGCTCGGGGCCACCGGCTCGATCGGGGCCAGCACCCTCGATGTGATCGGCCGTCACCCCGGCGCATTCGAGGTGGTGGCTCTCACCGCCAACCGGGACGTGGACCGCATGGTCGATCAGTGCATTCGTTTCGCGCCGGCCTACGCGGTGATGGCGGATGCCGCCGCCGCCGCGGAGCTGGAACGGCGGCTGGCCGGCCAGGGGCTGGCGACCCGGGTGCTGAGCGGGATGGACGGGTTGTTGGCCGTCGCGGGTCTGGAGGAGACGGACGTGGTGATGGCGGCCATCGTGGGCGCGGCGGGCCTGCTCCCCACTCTGGAGGCGGCCCGGCGCGGCAAGCGGGTCCTGCTCGCCAACAAGGAAGCCCTGGTGATGTCGGGGGCCATCTTCATGGAGGAGGTCAAGCGCAATGGTGCCGTGCTCATGCCCGTGGACAGCGAGCACAACGCCATTTTTCAATGCATGCCCGCCGGATTCGCGGCCGGCAGCCCGCCTCAGGGCGTGCGGCGCATCCTGCTGACCGCCTCGGGCGGCCCGTTCCGGACCTCGCCGGTGGAGGCGCTCGAGCACGTCACCCCGGAGCAGGCCTGTGCCCATCCCAACTGGGCGATGGGGCGGAAGATCTCCGTGGACTCGGCCACCATGATGAACAAGGGCCTGGAGGTGATCGAGGCATGCTGGCTGTTCGCGGTGGCCCCGGATCAGGTGCAGGTGGTGCTCCATCCCCAGAGTGTCATCCATTCCATGGTGGAATACGCTGACGGGTCCGTGCTGGCCCAGCTGGGCAATCCGGACATGCGCACGCCTATCGCCCATGTGCTCGGCGCCCCGGAGCGCATTGATTCGGGGGTGGCGCCCCTGGACCTGTTTGCGGTGGGCAGACTGGACTTCGAGCCCCCTGACATGGAGCGGTTCCCGTGCCTTGCCCTGGCCTACCAGGCCTGGCGCGCCGGCGGCACGGCCCCGGCGGTGCTCAATGCCGCCAACGAGACGGCGGTACAGGCCTTCCTGGACCGGCGCATCGGATTCAGATCCATCCCCCAGGTCATCGATGCGACCCTGCAGGCCGCTGCGATCCGGCCGGTGGACTCCCTGGAGGGTGTCCTGGAGGCGGACGCGCAGGCCCGCGCCTGGGCCGAACGCCGGGTGGGATCGGTGGCCGGCGGAGCGGCGTCATGAGCAGTGTGCTGATTTCCATTATCGCCTTCGCCGTAGCCCTGGGGGTGCTGGTCACCGTTCACGAGTTCGGGCATTTCTGGGTGGCCCGGCGGCTGGGCGTGAAAGTATTGCGGTTTTCCGTCGGTTTCGGAAAGCCCCTGTGGCGGCGCGAGGGCGGCACCGACGGCACCGAGTTCGTGGTGGCGGCGGTCCCCCTGGGCGGGTATGTGCGCATGCTGGACGAGCGCGAGGGCGAGGTGCAGCCCGCCGATCTGCCCCGGGCGTTCAACCGCCAACCGGTGGGTACGCGGCTGGCGGTGGTGGCGGCCGGGCCGGTATTCAATTTCCTGCTGGCGATAGTCCTCTATTGGATGATGTTCGTGATCGGCGTCCCCGGCCTTCGTCCGGTGGTCGGGCAGATCGCGCCGGGAACCACCGCCGCCCAGGCCGGTTTCGTGCGCGGAGACGAGATTCTCTCCGTGGGCGGGACATCGACCCCGACCTGGGACACGGCCTTCATGAGCATTTTCAACGCGGCTCTGAGCGGCCGGGAAGTGGACGTCCGGGTGAAGAGTCCGTCGGGCGGAATGCGGTCCCTGACGCTGGACCTGCGCAATACCAGCGGCCTGCTCGACGAAAAGGACCTGATGCGCGGGATTGGTCTGCAGCCCTGGCATCCGGAGCTGCCTGCCGTCCTGGACCGGGTGGTCCAGGGCGGACCCGCGGCCACGGCGGGACTTCGTGGCGGTGACCGGATCGTGTCGGCCGATGGCAAGCCGATCAAGGACTGGGACCAATGGGTGCATTACCTGCAGGCTCGTCCCGGCAAGGCCATTGCCCTCGTGGTGGCCCGGGACGGGCGTCGCCTGCACATCACCTTGACGCCGGAGAAGGTAAAGACCGATAAGGGGGCCATCGGCCGCATGGGAGCCTATGTCCGCGTACCCAAGGGAATCGGCGACAAGCTGCGCACCGAAGTGCGTCACGGTCCGGCTTCGGCAGTGGTTCCCGCATTGTCCAAGAGCTGGGAAGTGACGGCCCTGACGCTCCATACCCTGTGGAAAATGGTCCTGGGCCAGGCATCGATGCGCAATATCAGCGGGCCGTTGACGATCGCCGAATATGCCGGCACCAGCGCGCGCATCGGTCTGGTACCATTTCTGGGGTTCCTTGCGGTGGTGAGTGTGAGCCTCGCCGTACTCAATCTGCTGCCCATCCCGGTGTTGGATGGGGGGCACCTTATGTATTACCTTATTGAACTTTTGAAGGGAAGCCCGGTGTCAGAGGCATCTCAGGCACTGGGACAGCGCATCGGAATTGCCGCTCTGGCGCTCTTGATGGGGCTGGCCTTGTATAACGACCTGGTCCGGCTCCTGAGCTGATCTGTCCCCGAAACCACGGATTCGAATCATAAATAATGAGACGCGTGTTCCTGCTGTTGGTGCTGGCCTTGGGGCTGGCGGGTCAGGCTTGGGCTTTCCAGCCGTTTGTCGTCAAGGATATCCGGGTCGAAGGCCTGCAGCGGATCTCGGCGGGGACGGTATTCACCTATCTGCCGGTGCGTGTCGGGGAGAAGTTCACCGAGCAACGCTCGGCCCAGGCCATCAAGGCACTGTTCAAGACGGGCTTCTTCAAGAACATCCAGTTGGAGCGCCAGGGCGACGTCCTGGTGGTGTCCGTCCAGGAAAGACCGGCGATCTCGAGCATCAACATCAGCGGCAACAAGGACATCGACACGAAAGAGCTGCTCAAGTCCCTCAAGCAGGTCGGGCTCGCTCAGGGCCGCGTGTTTGACCGCTCGCTGCTGGACAAGGTCGAACAGGAGCTGCGGCGACAGTACTTCGCGCGCGGTAAATACGGGGTGAAGATCGACGCCACCGTCACGCCACTGGAGCGCAACCGGGTGGCCATCTCGATCAAGGTCCACGAAGGGCAGGTGGCCCGGATCCGGCAGATCAACATAGTCGGCAACCACGTTTTCAGCGACAAAGTGCTGCGCAAGCAGTTCCAGCTGAGCACGCCGACGCTGTTTTCCTTCTATACCAAGAACGACCAGTATTCCAAACAAAAGCTGTCGGGGGACCTGGAGAGCCTGCGTTCCTACTACCTGGATCGCGGCTACATCAACTTCAACATCGACTCCACCCAGGTCTCCATCACCCCCGATAAACGCGGGATCTACATCACGATCAACGTCACGGAGGGCAAGCAGTACCGGATCAAACAGGTGAAGCTGGCCGGTGATCTCGTGGTGCCCGCGAAGAAGCTTTTCCCGCTGGTGACGATCAACAAGGGGGATATCTTCTCGCGTTCGCGGATCAGCAAGTCGGTGTCGGCCATCACCAAGGAGCTGGGTAACGTTGGGTATGCCTTCGCGAACGTCAATGCGATTCCGGACGTCGACAAGAAGAACCAGGAGGTCACCCTGACCCTTTTCGTTGATCCCGGCAAGCGGGTCTATGTGCGGCGCATCAATTTCAGTGGCAATACCCGGACCCGCGATGAGGTCCTGCGGCGGGAGATGCGCCAGATGGAGGCCGGGTGGTTCTCCACGGACAAGGTGGACCAGGGTCGGTCCCGGCTGGAGCGTCTCGGGTACTTCAAGGACGTCAACGTGGAGACCCCTGCCGTACCGGGCACTTCGGACCAGGTCGATGTGAACTACTCGGTCACGGAGCAGCCGTCCGGCAACCTGATGCTCGGGGTGGGCTACGGGCAGACTTCGGGTTTTCTGGTCAACGCCAGCGTCAGCCAGAAAAACTTTCTGGGCACCGGGAAGCAGGTCAGCATTACTTTCAACAACAGCTCCATTGACACCGTGTACAGCTTCTCGTACACCAATCCCTACTACACCGTTGATGGGGTGAGCCGCGGTTTCGGGGCTTACTACCGGAAGACGAATGCCGCCAATGCGAATGTCGTGAACTACACGTCAGACACCTACGGAGGCAATGTCAACTACGGCATCCCGGTCAGTGAATACAACAGAATCAACGCCGGGCTGGACTACGAGCACCTCAAGCTCAATACCACGACCTATACGCCGAGTGAGGTGTACGATTTCATCAACGAGAACGGTGCGTCCTTCAGCACGCTGAAGCTCAGCGGCAGCTGGTCCCACGACAGCCGCAACAGGGCGATACTGCCCGATCGCGGGGCCATGCAGAAGTTCTCCGTGCAGGCGGCCCTCCCGGGCGGCGGGCTGGAGTACTACAAGGTCAACTACCAGGCCCAGGTGTTTGCCCCGTTGAGCAAGAGCCTGACGCTGTCCCTGAACGGCCAGGTGGCCTATGGGGACGGTTACGGCAAATACAGCACGCTGCCGTTTTTCGAGAATTTCTACGCGGGCGGGGTCAACTCGGTGCGTGGTTGGCAGGACAACACGCTCGGCCCCCGGGATTCCAACAACAATCCCCTGGGCGGTGCTTTCAAGACAACGGGCAGTGCGGAGGTGCTGTTTCCCGTGCCGTTTGCCGGCGAGAGCAAATCGTTCCGTCTGAGCGCATTTCTCGACGCGGGCAACGTGTTTGCGACGTACAATGACTTCAAGGCGAGTGAACTGAGGTATTCGGTCGGCTTGGCCGCAATCTGGATTTCGCCCATGGGCCCGCTCAAATTCAGCCTGGCCCGGCCCATGAACGACAAGCCCGGGGACCGGACCCAGATGTTCCAATTCTCGCTCGGCACTTCGTTCTTCTAACGCGTTTGGAGGGCAGGACCTTGAACAGACTCATGCGTATGTTGGTGCTTTCGGTGGCACTCACAGGGATCGCCGCGTCGGGTAGTGCGTTCGCACAGACCAAGATCGGATTCGTCAATACGGTCAAGCTCATGGAGCAGGCGCCTCAGGCCAAGGCGGCGTCCAGCAAGGTGGAATCGGAGTTCGCGCCACGTGAAAAGGAGCTCGTGGCGCTGCAGAAGAAGATCAAGGGTCTGGAAGACAAGCTCAATCGAAACGGCGCGGTCATGAGCCAGAGCGAGCAGCAGAAACTCGAGCGAGAACTGCGCAGCAAGCAGCGGGAGTTCAAGCGCAATCAGGACGAGTTTCGCCAGGACCTCAACATCCGGCGCAACGAGGAGCTGTCCAAGCTTCAGCGGCAGCTTTATCACGCGATCGTGAGCCTGGCGAAGAAGGAGAACTTCGACCTGGTGGTCAGCGACAGCGTGATCTACGCAAGCGACCGGATAGACATCACGGATCAGGTCCTCAGCAAGCTGAAGGCGGACTACAAGGCCGGCAGCGCGAATAACAAGAAGTAGGTGGCGCCGGCTCATGGGCGTCACGCTTGGGCGGCTTGCAGAAAAGCTCGGTCTTGAGCTGCGCGGGGACGCGACCTGTGTCGTGGAGACGGTGGCGACCCTGCAGAATGCCGGACCCGGAGCGTTGAGCTTTCTGGCGAATCCGCACTACCGGCCGTACCTTTCGGCGACCCGGGCCTCGGCGGTCATTCTGAGCGAGGATCTGGCGGGGGAATGTCCGGCGGCAGCGCTGATCAGCGCCAATCCCTATGCGGCCTACGCGCGAGCGGCGGCGCTGCTCAATCCGCTCCCGGCCTGGTCCGGCGGAGTGCATCCGAGCGCGGCTGTCAGCGAGGGCAGCCAGGTGCATGCCAGCGCCTGGGTCGGACCCCAGTGCGTGATCGAATCGGGGGTCACGATAGAGGAAGGGGTGTTCGTCGGGCCCGGCTGCGTGGTGGGGGCCGGGGCGAGAATCGCAGCCGGCAGCCGCCTGGTGGCGCGGGTCACGGTCTGCGGGGCGGCCCGCATCGGGCGGCGGGTCACCGTCCATCCGGGCGCCGTGATCGGCAGCGACGGCTTCGGC
>DATFLG010000017.1:0-8581 GCA_035267985.1 Gammaproteobacteria bacterium
CATCGCCTGGCGCAGCGAGGGCTCGGCGCTGGCCCGGCACTCCGGGGTGGTGAAATTTCTCCCGGGCCGCGACGCGGACGAAACCCTCGTTGACATGGTCCTGAGCTATGAGCCGGTGGCCGGCAGGGTGGGGCATGTGCTGGCCTGGCTGCTGGGCGGCGATCCCAAACGTCGGCTGGAGACGGAGCTGACCCGCCTGAAGCGCTACGTTGAAACCGGCGTCGCTCCACACGACGCCGCCCGGCGGGCACGCCGTCCGCGGATCTGAAGGAGATGACGGGCGTGCCGCCGCCCGGGCGTTTCCGTCCCGTCCCGGGTGCTGGTATCCTCTGCCCGCCATGATCCCCGCCTCCTGGTTCTTTGCGGTCAAGACGGTGCACGTGTGCGCCGTAACCCTGAGCTTTGCCCTGTTCGTGACCCGCGGCGTGTGGGTCCTGCGCGGATCGGCGCGGATGCAGCGTCCCTGGGTCAAGGTGGTGCCCCACGTCAACGATACGGTGTTGCTGGCCAGCGGGGTGCTGCTGGCCGCCATCATCCACCAGTACCCCGGCACCAGTGCCTGGCTGACCGCGAAGCTGGTGGGGCTGATCGTCTACATCCTCCTGGGCATGGCCGCGTTCCGGTGGGCGCGAAGCCGGCCGGCCCGGGGCGCATTCTGGCTCGCGGCACAGGGGGTGTTCCTGTACATCGTCGCGGTGGCCGTGACCCAGCGGCCCATACCCTAGCCCATGGCGACCCAGGCTCTTGAGGGGTCCCCGCCGATGGGCAGCGGCCAACCCGTGGCCGCAGGCCGCTCTCTCCTTTGCCGCCCGGTCGGACACAGGTGGGGTAAATGCGCTCCTCGGTACTGAACCGGGTGCACAACATCGGCGCTCTCGGGCTGCGCCTGATCCGCGACCACGCCTGCGGCTTTCCCCTGGTGCGCGAGCCCTATGCCCGGGTGGCGGGGCGGCTGGGGGTGTCCGAGCGCGAGGTGCTGGCCACCTTCGAAGCCCTGCAGGCGACCGGCCTGGTCAGTCGGGTCGGCCCTGTCTTCAGGGCGCCTGAGCCGGCCGTGACCGCCCTGGGCGCCGTCGCGGTGCCGGAGGGCCGGCTGGAGGCGGCCGTGGCGGCCGTGAGCCGTTACCCCCAGGTCCGCGAAAGCCGGGCCTACGACCACCACTTCAATCTCTGGTTCACGGTCGGCGCCGCCGGCACCCGGGAGCGGGACCAGGTGCTCGCCGACATTGCCCGGCAAAGCGGCCTCGGCGTTCTCGCACTGCCCCAGGTGGAGGTCTATGACCGGGGCCCGTGCCCCCGCCACAGCGCCCCGGTGTCGACCTGCGCCCACGCCGGCGCGGCGCGCATTCCCCTCGACCGGCGTCTGGTCGCTGCGGTCCGCGATGGTCTGCCCCTGGACTCGCGCCCCTACCGGGCGGTAGGCCGGCGCTGCGAGCTGTCCGAAACGGAGGTCATCGGGCTTCTGCGGCACTGGCTGGCCCGGGGCGTGGTCGCCCGCGTGGGCGTAGTGGAAGGCGACCGGGCTCTGGACGGCGGCGCATTCGCCATGGCGGCCTGGGACCTGCCGGAGGAGCGGGTGCGGGACGCCGGCCGGGGACTGGCCGCATTCCCGTTCGTGGTCCGGTGCGTGCGCCGTCCCCGTCGACCGCCCCACTGGCCGTATAACCTGGTGTGTACGCTGGGAGGGCGCGGTGACGCCCCGCTCCGGGCCCGGGCCGAGCTCGTGGGTCGGGTCGGCATCGGCCGGCTTCCGGACGCGGTGCTCCACGCCCGGCGCTACTTCAAGCACCGGGGGGCCGCCGGAGACCTGGGCCCGGTGCCGGCCACGGGCCGGGCCGCAGGCCCGGTTCCGCCGCGCTGATTTCCTTTCGAGCGGAGCGGTTTGGCCCCGGGCTTGGCGGCATCGCCTGAACGGCTTATGATGTATTTTATATATTGATTTTGATTTGCATCAACGCGTCCGGATCCCCCTGTCAGCTAGCCTGTCCCCATGCACAAACGAAACCGACTGTTCATCACCTGCGCCCTGATCTACGGCCTGCTGGGCGGTCTGATCGCGCTGTCCTGGCTGGTCCGGCCGGGCCTGATCGCCGGCAACGTGGCCCGGCTGCACGGCCACCTGATGCTCCTGGGCTTCGTGGCCATGACCATCTACGGGGTGGGGCTGCACGTGCTGCCCCGGTTCTCCGGGCGGGCGCTGTTTTCCGAACGCCTCGCCGACTGGCAACTCTATGTTGCCAACGGCGGGCTGCTGATCATGGCGGCCGGCTGGCTGGACCTGAGCAATCCGGTGATCGCGGCCGGCGGGGTCCTGTCCTGGGCGGCGATGGCCATGTTCACCGTGAACATCCTGCTCACCGTGCGCCACTACGGACCGAAGGGGTAACGTCATGGCCGAGTATCGAGGCTGCGAGCTGCCCGAAGAGCTCTATTACGACCTGGATTACGTGTGGGTGCGCCCCAACGAAGACGGCACCTTCACTCTGGGGATTACCGATCCCGCCCAGACCATGGCCGGACGGGTCCAGTACGTGTTCTTCAAGAAGGTCGGCACTCACCGGCGGGCCGGCAAGTCGGTGGTCCGGCTGGAGTCGGGCAAGTGGGCCGGGGGCGTGCCCACGCCCTTCGACGGTACCGTGGAGCGGATCAATCCGAAGGTGGAGGAGAATCCGGGCTTCGTGAACGTCGATCCCTACGCCGATGCCTGGCTGGTGGTCATGCGCCCCGACGACCCGGAGCAGGCCATGGCGCGGCTGACCCGGGGCGACGAAGCCACCGACGCGCTGAAGAAGTGGATCGAGCGTTACGACGTGCAGTGCATGCGGTGCGCCGAATGAGTGCCCGGACCGCAAGGGCCGCTGTGTGTGCCGCCCGCCCGGCTCGCCCGGGCCCGGAGCTTCGTCCGTGAAAGTGCAGCTGCTGGTTTCGGAGTGGTGCCAGTCCTGCCACCAGGCCGAGCGGGTGTGGCGGGAGGTCGCCGATGAACGGGCCATCGACTTCCAGGTGGTGGACATGGGTCAGCCCGAGGGGCGCGAGCTGGTCAGCCGGCTGCGTCTGAAAACGGTCCCGTCCCTGGTGATCGAAGGCGAGCTCAAGGGCATCGGCGTGCAGAGCAAGTCCGAGGCCCTGGAGCTGGTGGCGGGGGCGCCCGAGAAGGCGCCCACGAGCGTCCATCAGGTGGGGCTGGGTCTCGCGCTGGCCAGCCGGGTGGCGATCCTGTCGTCGGTGGTGTATCTGTCCCTCGCCGGTGCGGCTCTGCCCGTCTATCACGGCTTGTTCATCAACGGCCCCGCACGGGTCGCGCCCCTGCATGTGTTCACCCTGGGTTTCGTGGTGTTCATGATCTACGGCCTGGGCGACCACATGCTGCCGCGATTCACCGGCAACCCCATCCGTATGGGAGCCTGGCCCTGGGCCCAGCTGGGATTGGCCCATGGGGGGGTGTGGGGGCTGGTGCTGGGGTTTTTCTTCCAGCTCCATCCTCTGCAGATCGCGGGCGGCGTCGCTGCGTGGCTGGCCCTGGCGCTGTTCGCATTCCGGCTGTGGCCGGTGTTGTGGCCGCCCGCCCGGAGCGGTGCCTGACTCACGCCGGCGCGGGTTCCCCGAGCAGGGCTGCGCGGGCCGCGAGGAACTGACTGTCGGCTTCGGCCAGAACGCCCTCCACGACGGCCACGTCCAGGCCGGTCAGCTCCCAGGCGGCGGGCTCCAGGGGGGGCACCGCCCCGGAGTCGGCGGCGCAGGCAGTGGCGGCGCCGGCGATGACGTCGGCGCAATGGACGATCGCGCTCTCCAGGCGATGATGCCGGGCACCCGCCGGTGCATGGTGGCAGCGGGCGGTCTCCACCAGGGCTTCGGGGAGGCGCCAGGCTTCCAGCAATGCCGCTCCTACCGCGCAGTGGTCGAAGCCCAGCACCGCCTGTTCGGCGACGAAGGTGGGTTCCCTGTGCCGCGCGGCGCGCTCCAGCGCTGCGCGCATCTGCCTGGGGCGGCGCTGGAGCAGCACCAGAGAGCCGATGTCGTGGAGCAGCCCGGCGATGAAGAAGCGTTCGGCCTTGGGCGCCCGGTGGCGCCCGGCAAGAGCCCGGGCCACCAGAGCCGCATAGAGGCTGTGGGACCAGAAGGCATTCATGCTGACCAGGGTCGAGGGCATCGAGCCGAACGCCTTGACGACAACCGCCCCCATGATCAGGTCCAGCAACTCCAGGGTCCCCACGATGGTGATCGCCCGGGAGACAGTCTCGATGCGCGAAGGAAATCCGAAAAAGGGACTGTTCACCAGCTTGAGCAGCCGGGCGGCCAGGGCGGGATCCTCGTTGATGACCGCGCCGATGTCCGAGGCCGAGGTGTCCGGATCGTTGACCATGTCCACCGCCCGGATCACCACTTCGGGCAGTGAGGCCAGCTGCAGGTCCTCGGCGATGAGGGCGTCGATGCCGGAAGGGTGGCTCACCGCTGCCCTCCCGCGGTCCCGGGCGGGTTGTGGCGCCGTTGACGGCACAGGCGCAGCAGCTCGCGGATCAGGGGATGATTCGCGTCGGCGAGCCCGAAACGTTCCTGCAGGCGCCGGTCCAGCTCGTCGGCGTCCGGCTCGTCACCGGTCGCCGGGGCGGTGTCGGTCACCTGCAGCACGGTCACGCCGTGGGCCCGCAGCAGATCCAGTTGACGATCGTTGAGGGTGGTGCCCGCCTGCAGGAGCACATTGCCGTCGGCGCCGGCCACGTCTGCGGCCAGCACCATGCCGGCGCAAACCTGATTGAGGTCGGTATTCGTCATCGGCGTCCCTGGCGTGGGCAACCCCCTTCGTCGATCCTGGCACCGCTTTGATGGCGCAGGGGATTGAACTATTCTTTTTAATCCAGGATTCTACACCAGCACTGAGCGTTCACAAGCCTTCGCTTGTCAGATGTTTATCAAGGACGGCTCCCCGTGAATATTGTCGATGGCATGCTTCCCCCCGGGTGGGAATGGTCCGCGCACCTGCTGTACGCCGTGGTGCTGGGCGTCGCCGTGTGGCGCGCCCCCTGGCGGGAGCTGGCCAAGCCCGGGATGCTGCACGGTTTTCTGGGAGCCTCTACCCTGCTCATGGTGCTGTGGAGCCTGCAGGCGGGCGTGAATCCGGGCCTGGGCTTTCACCTGCTGGGTGCCACTCTGTTGACCCTCATGTTCGGCTGGGAGCTGGCAGTGGTGGCCCAGGGTATCGTCCTGGTGGCCGTCACCGCTTATGGAATGGGCGGCTGGCACAGCTTTTCCATGAACGCCCTGCTGACCGGCGTCATTCCGGTGGCCGTCAGCTACGGGGTGTATCGGGCGGTGGACCGGTGGCTGCCCAACAACATCTTTGTGTATATATTCCTGTGCGCCTTCTTCGGCGCAGGCCTTGCCATCGCCGTCAGTGGCTTCGGTTCGGTGGGCGTGCTGGTTGCCAGCGGGGTGTACAGCTTCGAGCATGTGGCCTACGAATATATGCCCTACTTTCCCTTGATGGTCTTCCCGGAGGCTTTCGTGACCGGCATGCTGGTCACCATCCTGGTGGGTTTCTTTCCCCGCTGGGTCTGGACGTTCGACGACCAACGGTATCTCAGGCCGCACTGAGCGTGGAGCCTGTCCCGGAACCCCCGCGGGCGCCAGGGCGCGGGATGCGGGGGCCGGTTGTGAGTTTACGCGGAATTGACGTTCTGCAAGAATGACCGCCGGACCGGGGGTCCCGGGCCGGAGCGTTCCCTGCGCAAGATTGTCGAGCGATGGTTGTCAGGTCCGGTCATCACAGAGCCGGCCGTGAAATGGAGAGCAGATCGATGAAGCGAGTGATTGCACTGGTAGTGGCGGGCGTCCTGGCAGGCGCCAGCGCCAGCGCCGTGGCGGCCGGGGATATTTCCGCGGGCAAGGCCAAGGCGGGGACCTGCGCCGGCTGCCACGGGGCCAACGGTATCAGCAACAATCCCCTGTGGCCGAATCTGGCCGGTCAGAAGGAGGCCTATTTGATCAAGCAGCTCAAGGCCTTTCGAGAGGGGACCCGGACGGACCCTCTGATGAGCCCCATGGCCAAGCCCCTCAGCGACGCCGACATCCAGAACCTGGCCGCGTACTTCAGCAGTCTGAGCGCCTGCCCTGACAAGTGAAGCCTGTTGCCGGCGGGCCCGGCCGGGTACTCAGGCCGGCTGGGGTACGGCCTCGGCCGCCGGGCTGCGTTCCCACAGCCCGTGATTGACGTACACCAGCAGGGAAAGCAGGAGCACTGCGCCACCCTGATGGGCTGAAGCCAGGGGGATCGGCACATGGAGCAGCAGCGTGGAGATGCCGAGGCTCACCTGAATGCACACCATGGCCAGCAGCAGGTTGTAACCCAGCCGGAGCCGGCGCGGCAGTGAATAACGCCGGGATGTCCACCACAGGGCGATGACCGAGAAGAAGGTGAGGGTCGCCAGCAGCCGGTGGTCGAACTGCACGGTGGCGATATTCTCGAAGAAGTTCCGCCACAGCGGGTGCTCCATGAAGATGGCCTGGGGCACCCAGTGTCCATCCATGAGGGGGAAGGTGTTGTAGGCGTAGCCCGCCTTGAGCCCCGCGACGAATCCTCCGGCCACGATGGTCAGGGCCAGCAGCCCGAGCACTCCCAGGGAGAAACGGCGCAGGGCCGGCGGCGGCGTGAACGCCCGCCGGGCTCTCGGAAACAGCAGATCCAGCGCCACCCACAGGATGAATCCGAAGATGACCAGCGCCGTGCTCAGATGGGCGGTGAGCCGGTACTGGCTCACGTGGGGGCGGCTGACCAGGCCGCTCTTGACCATGTACCAGCCCAGCAGCCCCTGCAGACCCCCGAGGATGAACATCAGCACCAGTTTCGGCACCAGGGGACGGTCGATGCGTTTTCGCGCCAGGAAATACAGAAACGGCAGCAGAAACACCAGGCCGATGCTGCGGCCCAGCAGCCGGTGGGCGTATTCGAACCAGTAGATCTTCTTGAAGCCCGCCAGGTCCATGTCGACGTTGATGTCCTTGTACTCGGGCGACTGCTGATACTGATGAAACACCTTTTCCCAGCGCTGGTGGGTCAGGGGCGGCACCACGCCGAAGATGGGATTCCATTTGACCATGGACAGCCCCGAGCCGGTCAGGCGGGTCACGCCCCCCAGGACGACCATGGCGAAAATCATGGCGCAACACACCAGCAGCCAGTAGGCGACGGGGCGCTGATCGGCGTGGCGGGAAGAATGGCTCTCGGTCATGGGGATACGGTGCTCCTCCGGTGTCATGTGGCGCCTCAGCCTGCCATTGTACCGCGACCGGCGGTGGCGGCCAGAACCGCCCGGCGGCCGGTTGGACCCCGATCCCGGCTCAGGGTGCCCGCGGTCCGGACGGGTATTGTTGAAGAGGTATTTGACATGCATCATTATCGCCGGCAAGCTGGCTGCCACTTGGCCCGCGAAGGACGGGAGCCGCGTTTGCCATGACACTGGGACAGCGTTGGGCGGTCTACACGGCGGCGCCCCACCGGGTGATGATGTTCGGCGGGGCAGTGCAGATCATTGTCACGCTGGTGTATTGGACCGCCGAACTCACCGGTCGCTACACCCGGCTCTGGGCGCCGCTGCCCACCGTCGTGCCGGGCGTGTGGGCCCACGGCTTCCTGATGATCTACACGCTCTTCCCGTTCTTTATCTATGGCTTCCTGATGACCACCTATCCCCGGTGGATGAACGGCCCGGAGATTCCCCGGGGCCGGTATGTGGGGACCTTCCTTGCCATGGCGGCCGGGGTGCTGACCCTGTATATCGGCCTGTTCGTCTCGCCCGGGGTCATGGCCGCCGGGGTCGCCCTGTTGCTGGGGGGGTGGCTGAGTGGGCTGGGCGCGCTGCTGCGTGTTTATCGTGCGGCCCCGGCCCGGGACAAGCGCACCGAAACGGTCCTGAATCTCGCCCTGTCCATGGCCGCCGTGGGAATGGCGCTCTATCTGCTGTGGCTGCTCACCGGCTGGCCGCGGCTGGTGCGCCTGGCCCTGGGGATCGGCCTGTGGGCCTTCCTGGTGCCGGTGCTGATCAGCGTGGCCCAGCGCATGATCCCCTTCTTCAGCAACAGCGTTCTGAAGGGCTACCAGCCGGTCCAGCCCCGTTGGGTGCTGCCCCTGGCGCCGCTCGGTCTGCTCGCCCACCTGGCCCTGGATCAGGCCGGGCTGCTGCGCTGGCTGTTCGTTCCCGACCTGTTCCTGGCTGCCATGGGTCTGTACCTCACCACTCGCTGGGGCCTTCGGCGCAGCTTCGAGGTTCGCCTGCTGGCCATGCTCCATGTGGGATTCGCCTGGTTCTCGGTGGCCATGGTGCTCTATGCCGCCCAGAGCCTGGTCCTGTTCGCCGACGGGCGTTTCATTCTGGGTCGCGGTCCGCTCCACGCACTGGGCATCGGGTTCGTGGCGTCCACCACCGTGGCCATGGTCTCCCGCGTGACCCTGGGTCACTCGGGCCGGGCGCTGGTGGCGGATACCTTCACCTGGGCCTGCTTCTGGGGCGTCACCGTGGCGGCCCTGCTGCGCGTGGCCGGGGATGCGCCGGTGATCTACGCGCCCGGCGGGATCCCCCTGAACCTG
>DATFLG010000018.1:0-3097 GCA_035267985.1 Gammaproteobacteria bacterium
ATCGACGCGGTCAGCGACCATGTCGCCGCCTTTCACCGCCGCTCGGCCGTGGACGACGACCCGGCGGGCTACGGAACGCCGGATGCGGTTCATCGTCCGGTGCGCGACAACTTCGACCAGATCCGACCCCTGCTGGAGCACGCCGACTCGCGCCGGCAGCTGGAAAACCTGGCCGGGGCCGGCGAGGCCGCCTTCCAGGCGCTGCGGGACACCCTCGCCGCCCGCAAGCGCGCCGGCGCTGTCCGCGAGTGCCACGGGGACCTGCACCTGGGCAACCTGGTGGCCCTCCCCGAGGGCATCACCGCCTTCGACTGCATCGAGTTCAACCCTGACCTGCGCTGGATCGATGTGATCAGTGACGTGGCTTTTCTGGCCATGGATCTGGTCCATCGAGGGCACCAAGATCTGGCCTTTCGGTTTCTCAACGGCTACCTCCAGGCGACCGGCGACTACCCGGGGGCGGCGGTGCTCCCCTACTACCTGGCCTACCGGGCCATGGTGCGGGCCAAAGTGGCCGCCATTAGCCGTTCCCAGCATCCGGCCGACGCGCCGGCAGGCACCGCACTGGAGGCGGAATACCAGGCCTACGTCGACCTTGGGGCGGAGCTGGCGACGCCCCGGCGTGGTGCGGTGATCATCACCCACGGACTGTCGGGCAGCGGCAAGACCTGGCTGACCGATACCCTGGTGCAGGCGCTGCCCGCCCTGCGGGTGCGCTCGGACGTCGAGCGCAAGCGTCTGCACGGGCTGGCGGCGGACGCGGGCAGCGGATCGGCGCCGGGCGAGGGCATCTACACCCCCCAGGCCACGGAGCGCACCTATGGCCGCCTCGCGGACGCCGTACGCACCATTGCCGCAGCCGGCTACACGGCCATTGCCGATGCAGCCTTCCTGGACCGGACCCGGCGGGGACATTTCGCGGCCCTGGCCCGGGATCTGGGTGTGCCTTTCATGATCCTCGACTGCCGGGCCGACGAGTCAGTGCTGCGCGAGCGGGTCCGGGCGCGCCAGGAAACCGGCAGCGACGCTTCGGAAGCGGACCTGGCGGTGCTGGAGCGTCAGCTCGCCGCCGACCAGTCCCTGGACGATGCCGAGCATCGCGCCTCGGTCAGCGTGGACACCACCAACCCCCAGGCCCCGGCGCAGGCCCTGAACGCCCTGCGCGCCCGGGTCGCCGGCTGACACCGCAGCGCCGCGGAACCTCTGCGCCGGTCGGCCAAACGGATGATCACAAGGCGGCAAGGGGCGAGGAGCGCGGTTCACAGGCGGCCAATGGGCGTTCCGAGCACCTTTGCATTGCCGGGAGCGCCGCTTCAGCGGCCTGGACAGAGGCCCCCTAGTCCGGGGACCGGCAGTCGCCGCGGGCCAGGGCAATCTTGAGCAGCGGCGGCGTGATCACGGTGGTGATGATCACCATGAGCACCACCGCCGAGAACAGGGACGCGCTGATCACGCCCAGGCTCTTGCCGATGGAGGCGAAGATCAGACCCACCTCTCCCCGGGGCATCATGCCCACCCCCACCGCGAGTCGATTGCAGTCCCGCCCGGCCCCCAGCCCGCACACCAGCTTGCCCACCACGGCCGCCAGCAGCAGACCGCCGGCCATGGTGAGCACATGCCAGTTCAGGAACGTCTCCAGCTTCACCTGAACGCCCATCAGGATGAAGAATATGGGCACCAGAATGGCTTCCAGGGGAGCGATCAGATCCTTGATCGTGTAGCGGTGCTCTTCATGATTGCCCCAATGCTTGAAATAGGCATCGTGCAGAATCAGGCCCGCCGCGAAGGCGCCCACGATGGTCGCCAGTCCGGCCAGGTCCGCGAGCCATGCCAGGGTCATGACGAACAGGAACGAAATGAACATCTTCGCTTCGACGATATCCAGACGACGCAACAGCCAGATGGTCCAATTGAGAAAGTAGGGGCCCAGCACGAAAGCGCCCACGAGAAACAGGCCCGACAGGAATATGACATGCAGGACGGTCCCCAGGGAAACCCCACCCGAGACGATGATGCCGGAGACGATGGCGAGCATCACCAGTCCCAGGACGTCATCGATGACCGCCGCCCCCAATATGATGTGGGCCACCTTCGAGCGCAGGCTGCCCATTTCCTGAAGCACCCGGGCGGTAATGCCGACGCTGGTGGCCCCCAGGGTTGCGGCCACGAACAGGTCGACGTTGATGCTGAGCTCGGGCATCAACAGCCGGGCGGCATAGAATCCCAGAAAGAACGGTCCGGCAACGCCGATCACCGCCACCCTCAGGGACCCCGCCCCCACCCGGCGCATCTCCTCCACGCTGGTTTCCAGACCCACCAGGAACAGAAGGAAGATGACGCCGTAGCGTGAGAACACGTCCACCGTCTGGGCCATCTGCATGAGGTCGCCGCCGTGGGGACCGTGCAGTGCCGCCAGCACCTTGTGGTAATAGGGCGGACCGATGGTTTCGCGGGCCGCCTGGGCAAGAGGAACGCCCTGCAGCACCTGCTGGAGCATATCGAACACCGCCGTGCCTTCGCGCAGCACGACGACGAAATCGAAGCCGAAATAGTACAGGATATTGCCGATCAGCACCCCCATGACCAGCTCCCCGAGCACCGAGGGCTGACCGAAGCGGCGGGCTGCGAATCGCCCCAGCACGGCAAAGAACAGGATGCCCGTGACGCCCAGAATCACCGGGGCAATGGGGTCGCCGTGGACCACGCTCCCGGCGGCGCCCCAGGCGAGCGGACTGACCAGCAACAACGACAGCGCCAACAGGCAAACGACGGACATGGCGGACCCGCAGGACAAAGGCGGCATTCGACGCCACTTTACCAGAGCTCCGGCGGTTGCACAGACGCAAGCCTGTCTGAGATGCCACGCGAACCGGGAACGGCGGCGCACCCCTGGCGGCGCCGGCATTGGCCCCGCAACAGGGTGCACGGAGGATCTCCGGAAAGGTCCGAACCGTGACCGGCCTCCCGGAACCTCCTCCACGGGGTGTTACGATTGGCTGATCGGGGCAACCGGAACCGATGCCCATGACCCTGGGACACGCGCCGGGGCGGCGGGCAGCCCATCCCTGGCTGGCCCTCGGCCTGACGGCCCTGCTGG
>DATFLG010000019.1:0-7828 GCA_035267985.1 Gammaproteobacteria bacterium
CTGATCTTTCTCGGCCTGCCTTTCCCCGTTGCCCTCGCCACCCACAAAGTGGCGAGTGTCGCCCTGGGTATCGGCGCCACCGGCCGGCACTTGAGGGAGCGGGGCCTGGAGTGGCCGCTGACGGCGTTCATTCTTGCCTGCGGCCTGCCCGGGGTGATTCTGGGGGCCAATCTGATCCTGAATGTGCCGGACCGGCTGGCCGAGCTGGCCCTGGGGGTGCTGACGGCCGCCCTGGGCCTGTACTCCTGGCTCAGGCCCGGTCTGGGCCAGCACCATGCCCCGACACACCGGGACCGGTGGGGCTTGGGCGTGGGGGGTGCGGTGCTGTTCGTCATCGGCGTGCTCAACGGCTCGCTGACATCGGGCACCGGCCTGTTTGTGACGCTGTGGCTGGTGGGCTGGTTCGGGCTCGATTACCGTCGCGCCGTGGCCTACACCCTGGTCCTGGTGGGCCTGTTCTGGAACGGGACGGGGGCCGTGACCCTGGGGGTGCTGGCCCATATCCGCTGGTCCTGGCTGCCGGCACTGCTGGCCGGATCCCTGCTGGGCGGATACCTGGGTGCCCATCTTGCCATCGCCAAGGGAAATCGCTGGATCAAGCGGGTCTACGAACTGCTCACCCTGGTCATCGGCATCAAGCTGATCCTCGGATAGCAAGGCCCCCGCGCCGCCCGGCTCAGCGCGTCGCCACCCCGTAGGTTTTCTGGTACTCGCGGATGCGGGCCAGATCCGTTTCCCGCCCGGGCTGGTCGGCCAGATACTCGGCCAGATCGGCGAGGCCCGCAATGCTGACCACGGGGATGCCGAAGTCGGCTTCCACTTCCTGGATGGCCGAACGCGCGTCACGGCCCCGCTCCTGGCGGTCCAGGGCGATCACCACCCCTGCGGCCCGTGCGCCGGCGCCTTGAATGATCTCCATGGATTCGCGCACCGCGGTTCCGGCGGTGATCACGTCATCCACGATCAGCACCCGCCCGCTCAGGGGGGCGCCGACGATGTTGCCCCCTTCGCCGTGATCCTTGGCTTCCTTGCGGTTGAAGCAGTAGGGCATGTCCACCCCGAAGGCATCCGCCAGCCCGATGGCTGCCGCCGCCGCCAGGGGAATCCCCTTGTAGGCCGGCCCGAACAGCACATCGAACGCGATGCCCGCATCTTGAATGGCGCGGGCGTAGAAGCGCCCCAGGCGAGCGAGCCTCTGGCCGGTGTTGAACAGCCCGGCGTTGAAGAAATAGGGGCTGCGCCGGCCCGACTTGAGGGTGAACTCCCCGAAGCGCAGCACGCCGGCCTCGATGGCAAAACTGAGAAACTCGTGCTGATAGTCTTTCATGGTCGGTCCGGTCCGTGCTGTGATGCGTTATGATACACGCCGTCCAGTATACCGGCCGGCGGGCCGTTCCGTCCCCGTCGGCCCACCCCGGCATCGACTCATGCGCATCATCACGGTCAACGTCAACGGTATCCGCGCGGCGGCGCGCAAGGGCTTCTTCGACTGGCTGCGCCGCCAGCGCGCCGACGTGGTCTGTCTTCAGGAGACCAAGGCTCAGGAGCACCAGCTGGATGCCACCCACCGTCCGAGGATGTTCCACACCTATTTCCACGACGCCCAGAAGAAGGGCTACAGCGGCGTGGCGGTATTCGCCCGCCGCCAGCCCGACGAGGTGGTCATGGGGTTGGGCTGGCCGGAGTTCGACGCCGAGGGGCGGTATCTGGAAGCCCGGTTCGGTTCTCTGAGCGTGGTCTCCCTTTACCTGCCTTCGGGCACCTCCGGGCCGGTGCGCCAGTCCGTGAAGTTCGACTTCATGGACCGCTTCATGGCGCGCCTCAAGGGCCTGCGCCGCAGCCGCCGGCGCTACGTCATCTGCGGGGACTGGAACATCGCCCACAGGCCCATCGACCTGAAAAACTGGCGCAGCAACCAGAAGAACTCCGGCTTCCTGCCCGAGGAACGGGCCTGGATGGACGAGCTGTTCGGGCCCGCCGGCTTCGTGGATGCCTTCCGGGTGGTGAACGATTTGCCGGATCAGTACACCTGGTGGTCCAATCGGGGACGGGCCTGGGAGAAGAACGTGGGATGGCGCATCGACTACCAGGTGGTGAGCCCGTCGGTGGCGGATCGGGTCCGCGGAGCGCGCATCTATACGGCAAGGCGGTTCTCCGACCATGCCCCCCTGATCATGGACTACGATCTCTGAGCACTGCCGGCCGGGGCCCGGCGGCGGGCTACTGCTGTCCCCATTCCGGCTGGGAGGCGGCGTAGTCCAGCATCTTGCGCACCCAGGGCAGCAGCAGGTAGGCCGGGAACGCCAGGAAGAAGGTGAACAGGAAATAGTGGGCGTAGCCCATGTCCTGGGCGCCGTAGCCGCTCGCCCAGCCGGCAACCGAGCGGCTCAGGGCGAATATGGACGACAGCAGGGCGTATTCCGTAGCCGAGCGCTGCTTGTTGACGATGGCCATGAGGAACGCCAGGAAGGCGGCCGTGCCCAGCCCGCCGGTGAAGGACTCCAGGGCACTCACCGCGTACATCAGCAGCCGGTGGTCCAGGGGCACCACGGCGCCGGGACCGGCCAGGGGCAGCACATGGGCGGCCCAGGCATAGCCCAGGTTGGACAGGGCCTGGGCCAGGCCCAGAATCCAAAGGCCGCGGAAGATGCCCATGCGGTCGGTGAACCAGCCGCCGGCCAGGCCCCCGGCGATGGACAGCCCCAGGCCGATGTTCACCGACACCAGGCCGATCTGGGCCGCGCTGAAGCCGGCGTCGACCCAGAACGGCTTGACCATGAAACCCATGGCGCTGTCGGCCAGCTTGAAGGTCAGCACGAACAGCATCACCGGCAGAAAATACGGGCGCTGGAGCATCTCCAGCAGGGCGCCGAACACCGGACCCTCGGTCACTCGGGCCGGGCGTGTCCCGGGCCCGCGCAGGCGGTTCCACAGCACCATCACCGCGGCGGTCCCCAGCAGTGCGGCCGCCACCTCGGGCGCACGCAGGGCGCCGGCCAGCAGCCCGGCCAGGAACAGCAGCAGGGGAACGAACACGCGGGGGTGGCTGATCAGCTGGCGCAGCTCCCGCCCGGCGCTCACCGCGGCGCCTCTGGCAGCCCGCTCCCGGGGGGCTGCCAGACAGGCGACGCCGAGTCCCGCCAGCAACAGGGCGCCGGTCACGAACGCCCCCGGCCAGGTGAGTACGCTGCTCAGGATCAGTATGAAACCCGCCCCCAGCATTCCCACCCGGTAGAAGCCGATGCGCAGCCCGTTGGCGACCCCCAGCTCCCGCTTGTCCAGCAACTCGATGGTGTAGCCGTCGATGGCGATGTCGTTGGTGGCCGACAGCAGGGTGAAGGTCGCGATGGCGCCCCATACCCAGGGACCGAAACCGGCATGGGCCGCGAAGCCCAGCAGCACACCCCCCATGGCCAGGTCCACCACGAACATCCAGCGCCGGTGGTGGCGGAAGTAATCCACGGCCGGCGCCCACAGAAACTTGATGCTCCAGGACAGCCCCAGCAGGCTGAGCAGCCCGATCTGGGTCAGATCCACGCCCTGCTGGCGGAAGTAGACGGGAAACAGGTCGTAGAACACCCCCAGGGGAAGACCCTGGGCGAAATACAGCACACCCACCCAGAACATCTTTTTCTGGAGAAGACGGGGCGGCGGATCCTGGGCTGGCATGGGCTTGTGCACGGGCGACGAAAACGGGCGTGGCCGGGTGGCTGCTGGTGCGGTATGGTACGCTAATCAGCGTTCCGCGTGACCCCGTTGCCACCGTCTGCTGATCCATCCGTCTCCATGCTCATCCAGACCTCTTTTCTCAGCGCCTTTCTCGTGGGACTGCTGGGCGGCGTCCACTGCGTGGGAATGTGCGGCGGGATTGTCGGCGCCTTGACGTTCGGGCTGCCGGAGCGCGTCCGGCGGGACTATCCGGCCCTGCTGCCTTACCTGGTGGCCTACAACGGCGGGCGTATCCTGAGCTATACGGTGGCCGGTGCCCTGCTCGGGGGCGTGGGGGCTCTGGCCGTTCACCTGCCCGCCCTGCGTCAGGGCCAGGGACTGCTCCAGGTGGTGGCGGGCCTGTTCATGATCGCCCTGGGTCTGTACCTGGGCGGGTGGTGGACGGGCCTGGCCCGGGTGGAGCGCGCCGGCGCGGGTCTGTGGCGGCGGATCGAGCCCCTGGGCCGGCGTTTCATGCCGGTGCGCCATCCCGGCCAGGCGTTCGTGCTGGGCCTGGTGTGGGGCTGGCTGCCCTGCGGACTGGTCTACAGCGTGTTGATCTGGTCCATCGCCGCTGGCAGCGTGCTGCACGGCGCCGGGCTGATGCTCAGCTTCGGCCTGGGGACGTTGCCTACCCTGCTGGCCATGGGCGTGTTCGCCGCCCGGCTGGCGCGGGTGGTGCGCTCGGTCTGGGCGCGGCGCCTGGCCGGCGCCCTGGTGCTGGCGTTCGGGGTGTTCACGGTAGCCCGGGCGGCCCTGGCCCTGCACGGGTAGCGGGCCGTGCCTGTCGCCCGGCGGGTTCCCGCCCGCCGGGCGTCCGGGGCGTGGGACAGACGCCGCCCGGCTCAGGGGATGATGAACTCGTGCTGGAACCGCACGGTGTAGGTGGCGTCGCTGCCGGCGGGCTGCACGCGGATGTTGAACTTCACCGTTTCTTCGTGCGCCACGGGGAATTCGCCCAGGTAATAGACCGCCTTGCCCTCGTCCACCTCCCGCAGGCCCACGCTCTTGGTCTGGCCCGCCAGGTTGGTGGCCGTCGCGCTGACCCGGGCCTTGACCGGCTCGCCGGTGGCCCCCAGCACCTTCTTGAGCACCACCACGTTGAGCATGCCGCGGTTCTTGCTTCGAACGATCCCGTACTGCCTGGCGATGTTGGACGACAGCATGTCGGTGGTCAGGGCATTGAAATGGACCACATAGTGTCCGAAGTCCTGGGAGTTGTCCGCCCATGCGGGCAGGGACAGCGCGGCGGTTAGGACAAGCGCGGCGAGTCGCGCCACTGCGGACCGGTTACCCATGGCTGCCTCCTTGTTGGTGTCCTTGTGCCACCAACTATAGACCAGGGGCGTGGGCGCGGCGAGACGCCGCCCCGGAGCGGACCCGCGGCCCCGCGGGCTAGACGGCGGCCCGGTCCATGGACGGGTTCTCGACGGCTTCGGCGTCGTCGTCGAACGGCTGGTTCAGGCGGTGGCGGATCTCATCGAGCATCTGCAGGTCCCCGCTCAGATCCCGTTGGCGCTCCTCCAGATCGCGAATCTTGCTCTCCAGGGTGTCCCGGGATTCGCTGATCCGGCGCAGGGTATCCAGCCGCTTCTCCATGGTCTGCTTGTGCTCCTTGATCTGGCGCACCAGCGGGTTCATTACCTCCTTGAGCCAGATCTCGGCATCGCGGTTGGCGTTGAAGAACACGTTGCGCGCCTGACTGACCAGGGAGATGAAGAACTTCTTGATCACGAAGCTCTGTTCCGTGACCGCCGTCACCGGGCTCTTGCGGAACAGCTCGGCTTCCTGGGACAGGCGATCGAGCTGCTCTGTGTAGCGTTCCACGGGGAAGACCTTGGGGGTCATGGCCGGCAGGCCGTGCTCCTCGTGGAATTTGCGGTAGGTGGCCCGGATGAGCATGCGTGTCTGTTCGGCCTGAACGGTGACCTGTTCCATGGTTTCGTTGATGCCGTGGAAGAGGGTCTTCATGGCCTGTTTGAGGCCCAGAGTGGTCCAGCTGCCCGTCATCTCCCGGCGGCTGCGGGTGGTGAGTTCGTCGAAGGCATCCAGGCTGAGGGCGTCCAGCATGGCCCGTGACTGATTGTGCAGGACCCGCCGGCTGGCTTGGAAGCTTTCCACGTTGCGCAGGTAGGTGGCCTGTTCCTCGCGGGATTTGGTCATCAGATGCTGGATGACCTCGGCGTTCTTGCCCCGCAGCGAACCCAGGTCGGCGAGCTGCTTGCGGGTCTGCTGAAGCCGGGCGGAGACCACGCTGTGAGCCTGTTCTATCAATGCACCCACTTCCTGGGCGATGTGCTCACGCACGATGTTCTGCTTGGCCGGCAGCACCTGCTCGGCCAGGTAGCGCTCCAGCTGCGGAAGGCGGCTCATGTCCAGCAGTCCCTGATCCTCACGGATCTTCGCGAGCAGCCCCTTGTGGGCGGACACGGGGAAGACCCGTTCGCTGTCCACCGCAAGCAGCTCGGCGGTCTTCTGCTGCTGGGTGGCGATGGTGCCGGCGATGCCCGCTGCACCCTTGAGGTCGTCCCACAGGGTGTCGATCTTGTTCAGCGCCACCACCAGCCCGCCGCGCCCCGGGGTGCGCATCGCGTGCACGTGGTGCTTCCACATCTCCATGTCGGTGCGGGTCACTCCGGTGTCGGCCGCCAGCACGAACAGCACGGCCTGGGCCGAGGGGAGCATGTTGAGGGTGAGCTCCGGTTCGCTGCCGAGGGCGTTGAGGCCGGGGGTGTCCAGGACCACGAGCCCCTGCCTGAGCAGTGGATGGGGGAAGCTGATCAGGGCGTGGCGCCACATGGGGATGTCCACTTCCTCGGGTGGACCGCCGCGCTGGTCGAACTGGGGATCATGGCCTTCGTCGTACAGCCCCAGGGCCCGGGCCTGCTCCAGGGGTACGCGCTTGGTGCGGACCACCTCGTGCAGGGTCTCGGCCATGTTCTGGGGCGAGTTCACATCCAGCGGGATGGTGGTCCACTTGAGCAGCTCGTGCTTGAGGTCGGCGATGCTGGTGTCTTCCTTGCGGGTCTCGATGGGCAGCAGACGGACGTAGGACTGCTCCTGGTCGCGGTCGTAGAACAGCTCAGTGGGGCACATGGTGGTGCGGCCGGCCTCCGAGGGCAGCAGCCGCTGACCGTAGCCCGCGAAGAAGATCGCGTTGATCAGCTCGGTCTTGCCCCTGGAGAACTCGGCGACAAAGGCCACGGTCAGCCGGTCGTTGCGCAGCGATTCCAGGGCCTCGTAGATGCGCAGCTCGTTCTCGCTGACGCCCTGTTCCTCCTCCTGCTGCTCGACCCACTTGCGGTAGGACTCGATGGCCGCAACGAGGCTGGCCTTCCACTGATCGTAGGACTGCATCCGCTGGCTGAATTTGTCGTGCATCATGTTCCCATCTTCCCTCGGTGGCGGCGGGTGCCGGTACGCGGGCCCCGGCTTGCCGGGTCAGCGGCCCATTCACCGAAATCTTGAGTTTGGAACCGGGCTTAGGGGATACGCACCCGGCCTGAGTATAGGGAGCCGGTGCAGGCGGGGGCTGTGACGGGATTCACAGGGTATTCAGGGGATATCCAGGCCTTCCGGCAGGCGGGCCGGCGCGGCGATGCGCAGGCGCTTGTCGCGGGTGGCGGAGCCGCTGAGGAGCTCGACCCGGGCGCGGGGCACCTGGAAGCGGTCAGCGAGGAAGCGGATGAGCTGCTCGTTGGCCCGCCCGTCCGTGGGGGGCGCGGTGATGCGCACCCGCAGGCGCCCCCCGTGGAGGCCGGCGATCTCATCGCGCCTCGCCCGGGGCTGCACCCGCACCTGCAGGATCAGGTCCTCACCGTCCCAGCGGGCCCATCCGGCCATGGATCATGCGCCGAACAGGGGTGTGACCAGCATCTTGATCACCTGCAGGCCCACCAGTGCCACCAGGGGAGACAGGTCGATGCCGGAGATGGGGGGCAGGAAGCGGCGGATGGGGCCCAGCACCGGCTCGGTCAGGCTGTACAGCAGCGAGGTCACGGGGTTGTAAGTGCCCGGATTGACCCAGCTCAGAATGGCCTGGATCAGGATGGCGAAGATGTAGATGTTGAACACCAGCGCCACGAGCTGGCCGACGGAGAACACCACCAGGACGGGCCAG
>DATFLG010000020.1:0-3901 GCA_035267985.1 Gammaproteobacteria bacterium
GCGGCCGTTCCGCCGAGGTTTACGATCCCGCCACCGGCCGGGTCACGGCCCGGGTGCCCCTGGCCGGCGGCTCGCAAACCCGCGCCGCGGTGATGGCCGCCCGGCGCGCCCTGCCGGGCTGGGCGGCCACCACCCCCCTGCGCCGGGCCCGCATCCTGTTCCGCTTCCGGGACCTGGTGGAGCAGCACCTGGGGGAACTGGCCGATCGGATCACCGCGGAGCACGGCAAGGTGCTCAGCGACGCCCGGGGAGAGGTCATTCGCGGCATGGAGGTGGTGGAGTTCGCCTGCGGCATCCCCCACCTGCTCAAGGGCGAGCACTCCGACAGCGTGGGCACCGGCGTGGACAGCTGGTCCGTGCGCCATCCGGTGGGCGTGTGTGCCGGCATCACGCCTTTCAACTTCCCGGCCATGGTGCCCCTGTGGATGTTCCCGGTGGCCCTGGCCTGCGGCAATACTTTCGTGCTCAAGCCCTCGGAGCGGGATCCCTCCTGCCCTCTGCGCCTGGCGGAGCTGCTCCGGGAGGCGGGCCTTCCCGACGGGGTGTTCAACGTGGTCAACGGGGACCGGGAGGCAGTGGATGCACTGCTCACGGACCCGGACGTGGCGGGTGTGAGCTTCGTGGGCTCCACGCCGGTGGCCGAGCATGTCTACCGGACCGCCTCCGATCACGGCAAGCGGGTGCAGGCCCTGGGGGGTGCGAAGAACCACATGGTGGTGATGCCGGACGCAGACCTGGACCAGGCGGTGAACGCCCTGATGGGGGCCGCCTTCGGCTCGGCCGGCGAGCGCTGCATGGCCATTTCCGTGGCCGTGGCCGTCGGGGACGTGGGCGACGCCCTGGTGGAGGCCCTGGCTCCCCGGGTGGCCGCCCTGAAGGTGGGCCCGGGCACGGACCCCGAGGCGGAGATGGGCCCCCTGGTGACCCGGGCCCATCGGGATCGGGTGGCCGGCTATATCCAGACCGGCATCGACGAGGGCGCCCGGCTGGTGGTGGATGGCCGGAAGGTATCCGTACCGGGCCACGAGGGTGGCTTCTTCCTGGGGGGGAGCCTGTTCGACCAGGTGACGCCGGACATGCGCATCCACCGGGAGGAGATCTTCGGCCCCGTCCTGGTAGTGGTCCGGGCCCCGGACCCGGCATCGGCCCTGGCGGTAGTCAACGGCCACGAATACGGCAACGGCGCCGCCATCTTCACCCGCAGCGGCGGGGCCGCCCAGAGCTTCGAGCAGGGGGTGCAGGCGGGCATGGTGGGCATCAACGTACCCATTCCGGTGCCCATGGCCTATCACAGCTTCGGGGGGTGGAAGCGCTCCCTGTTCGGCCCGCTGCACGTTCACGGCCCCGACGGGGTGCGCTTCTACACCCGTCTGAAGACCGTCACCGCCCGCTGGCCGGGGGCGGACCGGGCCGCCACCGAGTTCACCATGCCCACCATGAAGTGACCGGCGGGTTTGCCGGGACCACGGCCCGCGATGGTATAATCCTGCGGCTGGACCCTGCGGCTGGCCGGGGGTATGGTGATCGGCTGAAGCCGCGCAGCGGCGGGAGCGCCACCCGACGGAGGCCGCGCTCCGCAAGCCGGACAGATCGAAGTACCGCAGTTTTTCTGCGCCCGTAGGTCAGCTGGGTGAGCCGAGCGCAGTAAGCGAAGCACCGCTTCGCGCGAGGCGAACGCCCGAAATCTGTGATTTCGGGCTGGAGAAGCCGCGCAGCGGCGGGAGCGCCACCCGACGGAGGCCGCGCTCCGCAAGCCGGACAGATCGAAGTACCGCAGTTTTTCTGCGCCCGTAGCTCAGCTGGATAGAGCGCCACCCTCCGGAGGTGGAAGTCAGAGGTTCGAATCCTCTCGGGCGCGCCATTCAAATGGAAAGGGCCCTCAAGGGCCCTTTCCTGTTTCCGTCGCCCGTTCGGATTTCCGGCCCTGCGCCGCGCTTCGGGCGTTCGCCGGGCTGCGAATGTCCACCGGACATTCGGTCCCGCCTCACCCTCTCGGGCGCGCCATTCAAATGGAAAGGGCCCTCAAGGGCCCTTTCCTGTTTCCGTCGCCCCTGAAGTGCAACCCGCGGACAGCCACCCGCCTGCAGCGCCAGAAGCATCAATCGCCAACCGGTGACCCTTTCAGGATGAGCCTCCCTTTCTCGCGGGTGAGCTTCCCGGTCCGCTGCAATTCGGCCAGCGCGCGGTAGACCGATTCATGGGTCAGACCAATCTCCGTAGCGACCTCCGTCCATGGACGGTCAGTTTCGACCGACGGCGGATTCCCTGTCGCGCGCAGACGCAACCACGCAAGGACGCGGGCGGGTGCGGAACGGATGTTGCGCACCTCCAACCGGGTTCGCAGTTCGCGAACCTGCCCGGCCAGTGATCTTGCGAGATCGAAACAACCGCTCAAGTCCTGACGCAGCGCCCTCAGCAGGTCGGATTTTGGAACGGGAGTTACGACCGATGCGATTTCCGCCACTGCGTCGCAGTGATACACATCCGAAAACAACGAAGCCTCGGCGAATGTCCCATTGGCGCGGGCCACATGCAGAACGACCGAGGATCCATCCTGCAGATACCGGGTCAGCCGTATGCGGCCGGCCCGTACCCAATACACGGCCGAGGCGGGGGCGCCCTGCCGGAAAACCACGTCACCCGGATCCAACAGACGCTCGGCGGACGGATCGATCCCGGCAACGTCAAACCAGGACTTGGTGTCTGTTCGGGCAGAGTCTCGCATATGATCGGGATCATATCCCGATAGAGGTCGAAGGTCTATGTTCGGGCCATGTTCCAGAGAGGGCGATCGACCATGCGCAACTACCATCGAATCGCGGCCGCGGCAACCCTGACACTCATCACTGGCGCGGGCGGGGCCCTGGCCCAACACGCACCCGATAGCCCTCGTCGCGAAATGTCACATGCAGTGGAGCATGACTCGCGCATGCCGACTCAGCCGGGTCAGGAAGCCTTCGCCACCATCAAGGAAATCGTCCGCATCCTCGAAACCGACCCCCATACGGACTGGTCGCGGGTGAATATCCCGGCTCTTCGCGAGCATCTCATCGATATGAGCGAAGTGACCTTGAACGCCCATGCGAAGCCGGAACCCATTCCCGGGGGGCTTCGCATCGCGGTCACCGGAGAAGGCCGGACACGGGCCGCTATCCGTCGCATGGTGACCATGCACGCGCGGGTCATCGACGGTCGAAACGGCTGGTCCGTATCAGCCCGGCCCTCGGCCAATGGCGTAATGCTTACCGTAACGGCATCCAACCCAAAGGAGGTGGCGAAGATCAGGGGGCTTGGTTTCATGGGCATCATGGTCAGCGGATCTCATCACCAGATGCATCATCTCGCCATTGCGCGCGGACAGATGACCTACTGACTGCACAATGCGGGCGTGGGGCGGCCCACCTTCCCATATCCCCGGCCGCGGATCCACCCGCGGGCAGGGAGGCGCGCGTACGCCATCCGCTTTCCACCCGAAAGGCGAGAGCCCTGACCTGGATGTCAGACCACCCTTTACCGCTATCGCGGCACGCTAGCGGCTGGCGTAGGTGTCGCTGCCGGGGCAGACGTTCTCCAGGGTGGAGATGCCCAGCGTCCAGGTCTTGATCCGGATACGCTTGATGGGGGCGCCGGTATAGGCGTTGATCAGATTCCAGCTGCCGGAATCGGTCTTCTTCAGGCCGAGACGGCACTCATTGTAGGTCATCAGCAGTCCGTTGGTGAGGTACTTGATCACCAGCGTGCCCTGTCCCGCCCGGGAATCGATGCGTCCGCGCAGCAGTATCGCCTTCACGCCACTGCCCTGCCCCAGGACCACGCCGTCGCCGGTTTCTATCGCGTCCAGGGAATACACGTCGGTGGTGACGTCGCCGCGGGCCTTGTCCGCTGCGGCATCGCCGCTGGG
>DATFLG010000021.1:0-7540 GCA_035267985.1 Gammaproteobacteria bacterium
GGCATGGACGCCGAGGCGCTGGCGGCAGAGGCGAATGGGTTATTGAAGGCCTTCGGCGCCGCAGTGGGGGCGCCCGCCTCGCTCACCGCCGCCCGTGCCCGGCGCCAGATCGCCTACCTACGCGGCATCCGGGCGGCGGAGCGGGTCTTCCCTTCGGTGGCATAAGAGGTTCGCCCGATCCCTCCTATCCGCGTTTTTCTTGACGTATTACGTAACAGGTAAAATCCTGGGAAATGATTCGGACCTTCCGGGACAAGACCACGGCGGCCCTGTTTCTGGGCAAGCCGGTCAAACGGCTCCCACCGGAAATTCGGAAACGGGCCCGGGAGAAGCTGGACATGATCCATAACGCGTATTCCCTGGAGGACCTGCTTGTCCCGCCGGCGAACCGCCTGGAGGCCCTGTCGGGGGGCCGGGAGGGCCAGCACAGCATCCGGATCAACCGTCAGTGGCGGGTATGTTTCCGGTGGGAGAACGGTGAGGCCTCCGAGGTCGAAATCACCGATTACCATTGAGGTGGCAGGGCATGAGTATCCGTATCGAGGATCTGGAAAAAACGGCTTTCGAGGACGTGGTCGAGGCCGGCGAGGAGGAGGTTGCCCCGACCCGGCCCGGTGACATTCTGCGCCACGAGTTCATGGAGCCGTTCGGGCTGAGCGCCAATGCGCTGGCCCGGGCCCTGAGCGTTCCCCCGAACCGGATCACCGGCATCCTCAAGGGCAGCCGCAGGCTGACCGCCGATACGGCCCTGCGCCTGGCGCGCTATTTCGGCACCACGCCCCATTTCTGGCTCAACCTGCAAGAGCAATACGACCTCACGGTGACGGCCGCGGAGCAGGGGGAGCGTATCGAACATGAAGTGGAGCCACGAGGCAGGGAAGGGGTGAGTGGCTAGTCGAAACCTAAAACCTGCACCTAAGAACCTAAGGGACACCCACTCCTATGGACCCCTTTTGTCCCTTTTGCCCTTTTGGGCGGCGGTTCGGGGCTCGACCCGGGCCCGGACTTCGGTTTTAGTCCGGCCAGACGCGTTCGGGATTTGCCCAGGGATCGTCCATGCTCAGCCCGGGCGCCTGGTCGTTCAGCGCGGCGACGTTGGCGTCCGACTTCCCGCCAGCGCCCGGTTTCGAGGTGGAAGCGGCAGGTTCGTTGCCGGTGGCGGTCGATTCGGTCTGCTGCTTGGCCTGACGAACGCTCTCCGCCAGATCGGATTCCAGTTTCTTGCTCATTGCGGTAACACCTCGTCAATGATGGCATCGATTTCGGCGGCGGCGGGCTTGCCGCGTCCAAGATCGTAGACCGACGCCCCTTCCAGAGCGGCGCTACGATAGATGGCGCGCCGCCGCAGGCCGTTGGACAGCGCGGGGATCTCGAACTCGGCCAGCGCTTCCTGCATGGAGCGCGACAAGGCATTGCGCGCTTCCAGTTGATTCAAGATCAACCACGCCTTGAGGCGCGGGTTGTCGATCCTGGCGTTCTGCACCGCGTCGGCCATGCGCACGCTTGCCCAGAGGTCCATCGGCGAAGGCAGCACCGGTATCAGCATGTGGTCCGCCACTTTCGTCGAGGCCTGCGTGATCTGGCTCTCCAGGGACGGCGGACAATCGATGACGATGTAGCGGTAGTCCGGCATGAACCCGCGCACATCGCGGGTCAGATTGCCGCAGGCGATCACGCTGTGCGGATACGCCTTGCCGTTCACGCCGCCACTTGCCCATTGCGAGGCCGAGCCCTGCGGGTCGGCATCGACGACAAGCGTGCGGCCACGTTTGCCCAGACCGGCGGCTAGATTCATTGTCAGGGTGGTCTTGCCGGACCCGCCCTTGAGATTCGCTATCGATATTACGGTCGCCGTCATGTTGCCCCCCGTGAAGGGTGCGCTTGCCGGTGCGCACACGCCCGCTAGTGTACCGCAATGACAATCGGGGTCAGAACACAGATTTCGCTAATGTTATTTGCAGTGCCGGTGGCTTCATCGCGGCTTGCCGTCTCCAGGGACTCTACGCGAAAAAGGGGTCACCCATTAGCCGACTCCGTCAAGGAGGCACTACCGGGTAAGGCCCCTCCGGTTTTCCGTTGGGCGGCTCGCGGCCTTCACTCGGCCCCGATCCGGTGATGCACTTCGGGCGTCTCGCTTGCGGGTACCTACGGGACACCCACTTTGACCAACACCCTAGAAAGGGTGGCCACTTTTTAAGGGGTGGTTGGCAGGGGGGTGATCTCCCTCCCCGGCACGGTGGTCCGCCATTTTGCATAAACTGGATTTATTGCTAGGCTTAAATACCCTTTCTATAAAAGGGGTTTTCTGAATCCCCGGCTGGGCTGGCGTGCCCGCTCGGGGCCTTTGTGTTTTTAAGGGATGATTGGGTGATATGAATCCGGAGCGTTGGGTTAACGGGCTGCACTTCCGCAATCTGCGGGGGGATTTTTACGGCGGGCTGACGGCGGCGGTGGTGGCGCTGCCCCTGGCCCTGGCCTTCGGCGTCTCCTCCGGGGCCGGGCCGGTGGCCGGGGTGTACGGGGCGATCTTCGTGGGCCTGTTCGCCGCCCTGTTCGGGGGGACGCCTTCCCAGGTCTCCGGCCCCACCGGGCCCATGACGGTGGTCATGGCGGCGGTGTTCACCCACTTCACGGCCCTGTACCCCGACGACCCCGGCCGCGGCGCGGCGCTGGCGTTTACCGTGGTGATGATGGGCGGCGCCTTCCAGGTGCTGTTCGGGGTGCTGCGGCTGGGGCGCTACATTGCCCTGATCCCCCATCCGGTGATCTCCGGATTCATGAGCGGCATCGGCCTCATCATCATCCTGCTGCAGCTCGGACCGCTGCTGGGCCACGAGGCGGCGGGCGGGCCGCTGGCGGCGGCCCGGGCGGTACCGGAATTCCTGGCCGATCCCGTGCCCGCCGCCGTGGCCCTGGGCGCCCTGTCGCTGGCGGTGGTCTATCTGCTGCCGAGCCGCATCAACCGCCTGGTGCCGGCGCCGTTGGTGGCCTTGGTGGTGGGGACCCTGGCGCTGCAGCTGTTCTTCCCCGAGGGGCGGGCCACCATTCTGGGCGACATCCCCACCGGCCTGCCCGCGCCGCAGTGGCCCACCATCGAGCTGGACCTGCTCCCCTACATGATCAAGTCGGCCCTGATGCTGGCGGCCCTGGGGAGCATCGATTCCCTGCTCACCTCGCTGGTGGCCGACAACATCACCCGCACCCACCATCGTCCGGAGCGCGAGCTGGTGGGGCAGGGCATCGGCAACGCGGTGGCGGGGATGCTTGGCGGCCTGCCCGGGGCCGGGGCGACCATGCGCACGGTGGTCAACGTCCGCGCCGGCGGGCGGACGCCCATCTCCGGCGGCCTGCACGCCCTGGTGCTGCTGGCGGTGGTGCTCGGGGCCGGCGCCATGGCGAGCTACATCCCCCACGCCGTGCTCGCCGGCATCCTCATCAAGGTGGGCACCGACATCATCGACTGGGACTACCTGCGCCGCCTCCACCGGGCGCCCTTGGCCGGCGTGGTCATGATGTTCACGGTGCTGGTGCTCACGGTGTTCGTGGACCTGATCACCGCCGTGGGCATCGGCATGATCATGGCGGCCCTGGTGTTCATGAAGCGCATGGCCGACCTGCAGCTGGAGAGCATCACTGCCATTACCGACCCCTGCGAGGAGTGCCCCCTGACCGAGGAGGAGGCGCGGCTGCTGGAGGCCGGCGGCGGCCGCATCCTGCTGTTCCACCTGGGCGGGCCCATGAGCTTCGGCGCGGCCAAGGGCATGGTCCGGCGGCTGGCCGGCTTCGATGAGTACAACGCCCTGGTGCTGGACCTGACGGATGTGCCCAGCGTCGACTTCACAACCGCCCGCGCCATCGACGACATGATCAGCGATGCCCAGGGCAGCGGCCGGGAGGTGTTCGTCGCCGGTATCCAGCCGCGGGTGCGCAAGCTGCTGGAGAATCAGGGGGTGCTGCAGGCGGTGCCGGCCGGCCACGACGCCGCGAACCGGCTGGAGGCCCTGCGGAGCGCGGCGTTAGGGATGCCTGCCAACGCCCAATAGGGGTGAGCAGCCCCGGACTGCCGGGGGTTCGATGCTCCGCCCCACTTTCCAAGGTATAGCGGCCCCATCCGCCGGGATGGGGCCGCTTACGTGAGACGACCGGGGAGTTCGCGCCGGACTCAGCCGGTGTTCTCCAGGAATGGATAGTCCTCAGCGGCTTGGGTCCTGGCAGCTCCTATATCCCCCCGCCTGCGTAGACGCCCCTGGTCCCCGATGACAATGTGGCTGAACAGACCCAACGTCACCGGAGGGAACCGCCATGGCCCTGTCCGAGCAGCAAGCGGCGCTGTGCGCCGAGAACCGCACCGATTTCTCCGGCTTGACCGCCCTGTTCATCAATACCTCCCTCAAGAAGGACCCCGGCGAGAGCCATACCCGGCTGCTGCTGGGGGTCTCCGGGGAGATCATGGCGAAGAGCGGGGTGACGGTGGACCACCTGCACCTGCTCGACCACCAGGTGCCGCCGGGGGTCTATCCGGACATGACCGAGCACGGCTGGGAGCGCGACGATTGGCCGGCCCTGTGGGAGCGGGTGAAGGCGGCGGACATCCTGGTGGTGGGCACGCCCATCTGGCTGGGGGAGGAGAGCTCCGTCTGCCGGGTGCTGATCGAGCGCCTCTACGGCATGTCCGGCCTGCTCAACGACCGTGGCCAGTCCGTCTTCTACAACAAGGTGGGCGGCACCGTGGTCACCGGCAACGAGGACGGCGTCAAGCACGTGGCCATGACCGTGGGCTTCGCCCTTTCCCACCTGGGCTGCACCATCCCGCCCCAGGCGGACTGCGGCTGGATCGGCGAGGCCGGGCCGGGGCCGTCCTACGGCGACGCGTTGCCCGACGGCACGCGCGCGGGCTTCGACAACGACTTCACCCAGCGCAACACCACCATTATGACCTGGAACCTCCTCCACCTCGCCCGCATGCTCCGCGACGCCGGGGGCATTCCCGAGCACGGCAACGACCGCCGTGCCTGGCAGGCGGGCTGCCGCTTCGACTACGCCAATCCGGACTATCGGGCCTGAAAAATCAACTAAGAAACCAAGTAAGCAGGTAAGGACACCCACTTTCTTGCGGGGAGCGGGGTGCTAGGCTATCGGGCATTCGGTGAGGCGAAAAAAGGGGAGGATGGCCGTTCTCTGGCGCGGCGCGGTGGTGAGCCTTGTTGTCGCGTTATTCTACCCAGAACTAGGGGGCACCCACTTGGTTTTTCCTTCCGGCAGGCCGCGTGGGTGCCCTAAAGGTTCTCCCTATTCTCACTTGGCCGAGCCCTAAAACGATGGGTCCGAGCACGCGGAAAGTGTTTGCCTACCTCATCGGGTTCTATGTTGCGTTGGCCGCGGCGGCGGCTATCTCGGGTTCCCTCGGATTCCAGTTCGCCTTGGCGCTTTTCGCCGTGTACTTCCCGGTGCAGATGTTTCTCGCCATGGGCATTCACGGAGTCGCCCAAGGGGGACATTGTCCCCTGATTTGGAACCCCTGCGTGATCACGCTAGAGGGCTGGGCGTTGTTGATCCTGTTCTGGGTGGGGGTGTCGTGGCTGCTAGCCTGGATCGCGGCCAGCACCATCCGCGCCTGGAAATCCAGCCGCTCCGACCGCCCCGATTTGTGATTCCCCGGCAAACCTAAAAACCTAAGGGACACCCACTCCGTAAACCTAAGGCAGCACTCCGTAAGGGACACCCAATCCGTTTCCCGGGTTTGCCTTCCCTACTGCGAATGGTCCACCGCGAATCCAGCCCCAGCCCGTTGAAGTAGTCTGGGGAAGTACCCTTTGCCTTAGGCTGGCCCATGAGCCGCCGACGGAGGCCCCTTGCCGCCCACCAGCCCTCCCGCCGATCCCCCCGAGGCCAAGCCCCCGCCTGGGATCCTGGCCAGCATTGTCCTTGGTCAGGTCCTGGCCACCTCGGTGTGGTTCGCCCCCAATGCGGTGATGGGGGCGCTGCAGGTGCGGTGGCCGGTGGCCGGGGGCGAGGGGTTGGTTACCACTGCGGTGCAGTTGGGCTTCATCAGCGGCACGCTCGCCTTCGCGGTGCTGGGCGTGGCCGACCGCTTTCACCCCGGGCGGGTGTTCCGGCTTTCGGCGCTGATCGCAGCGGCCGCCAACCTGGCGGTGGCGGCCTTCCCCGGGAACTTCGTGGCGGTGCTGGCGGCCCGCTTCGTGGTGGGCGTCTTTTTGGCCGGGGTGTATCCGGTGGGCATGAAGATCGCCGCCGGCTGGTACGCCGGGGGGCTGGGCCGGGCCCTGGGGCTGCTGGTGGGGGCGCTGGTGCTGGGCACGGCCTCGCCCCACCTGGTGAGCGGGCTGGGCGCGGAATGGCCGTGGCGCTGGGTGCTGGCGGTGTCTTCGCTGGCGGCAGTGGCCGGCGGGCTGCTGGTGGGGCGGGTGCCGGAGGGACCCTATCTGAAGCGCGGCGGGCCGGTGCGCTTCGGTGGGGTGCTGGCGGCCTTCCGGCGGCCTCGGTTCCGGGCGGCGGCTCTGGGCTACTTCGGCCACATGTGGGAGCTCTACGCCTTCTGGGCGTTCGTACCGGTTTGGCTGGCCGCCTGGGGCCTGGCCGGGCCGGCGGTGTCGCTGGCCAGCTTCGCGGTGATCGCCGCCGGGGCGCTGGGCTGCGCCGGGGGCGGGCTGCTGGTGCGGCGCTTGGGCGGCGGTCCGGTGGCCCTGGGCCAGCTGACCGTCTCCGGGCTGTGCTGCCTGGCCTCGCCGCTGGTCTTTGCCGGGCCCGGCTGGCTGGTCCTGCCCTTCCTGCTGCTGTGGGGCCTGACCGTTGCCGGGGACTCGCCCCAGTTCTCTGCACTCAATGCCCAAAACGCCCCGCGCGAGGTGGTGGGCTCGGCCCTGACCCTGACTAACGCCATCGGTTTCGCCGTCACCATCGCCAGCCTGACCCTGCTCGATGCCCTGCAGGGGACGGTACCGGCTGCCTTCCTGCTGTTGCCGCTGGGGCTGGGCCCGGTGTTCGGGCTGTGGTTCGGGCGCTGCCTGGCGGTGCGCCCGGCGGGGGAGGAGGAGAGGTAAGGGACACCCACTCGATTACCAACCGGGGCAGGTCAATTCCGCAAGCCGGATCCGGTGGCCTTCTCTTTCCTGGGTGATCGCGGGCAGGCCTCGCCCGAGAGCCTAAGGGACACCCACTTCGTTTAGGAGTCGCCCAAGGGCGAACGGGCCCTGGCCAAGGAATTGGGGCCGAGAACCTAAGGAACCTAAGGGACACCCACTTTGTTTTTGTTTGCGGCCGCTAAAAAGCCCCCTTCATCCAACATTAAGCGGCCCCATCCACCCGGATGGGGCCGCTTGCGTGATGCCGCCGGAAAGGCCGCGCCGGCCTCAGTCGCTGTCCTCCAGGAACGGGTAGTCGGTGTAACCGCGCTCGTCGCCGCCGTAGAAGGTGGTGTCGTCCCACTCGTTGAGGGGGGCGCCCCGGCGGAAGCGTTCGGGGAGGTCGGGGTTGGCGATGTACGGCCGGCCGAAGGAGGCCAGGTCGCAGCGGCCTTCCT
>DATFLG010000022.1:0-36635 GCA_035267985.1 Gammaproteobacteria bacterium
CCGCACCAAGGCACGCCGTGTGAAGTGGCGCAGCGAAGTGCGGTAATGGATGCGCTGCATCAAGCTACTGTACCGTCGCATATCCGCATCCAAGATGTAGTTGTGAAATGTCAACATCAGGGGGACGTCAGCCGGCGCCGAGAAGATAGCGTAATCGGGTGCGGTATGCACCAGCTCCGCCGAGCGGCCGACAAGCCGGTGCAGACCGAATGGCCAATACTCCCGGCGGGGGGAATACGGCATCACTTGGTAGCCGGGGAGCGCCTCAGCGAGCTGCCGGTGGACGGCGATGGCACCACTTCCCTCAGGCATCGGGCTTACCACGCGCATAATCATACACCCCTTTGCAGCGCGCCCGTCGCTTGTCCCATGACCGACATGGCGAAAACCATCAACATCAGAAACCCGGGCTCACTGAGAACCGCTCCAGCAACCGGTACAGTCCGCCGCCGTAGCGCAGTCTGACCAGTGCGGCAAGCGTCAGATCAATCCACTGCTTCCTCGACGGCCTATATTGCTGCGCAAGCCACGAACGCCTGAACTCGTTCAACGCAGCCGGGCCGAGGCCGGTGCTGCGGATCGCGATGCGCAGCCACTGTTCGGCGACGATCCGGCATGCCGCCTCGTCACTCCGGTAAGAGGTTGCGAGATGCTCCAGCCAACGTCGGAAAGCTGCCAGTTCCTCTATGCTCTGCACCGCAGTTGGATAGCGCGTGCGTCCGTGAATCCAGGCCTCCTCTTCCGTGGCGGCAACGCCCAGCACCTTCAGGGCGGCCCTGCGCACATCCGCAGCGGCTTCGAGCTGGCGTTTCCGACTCGTCGCGGACACTTGCCCAGGGTGAATCCGGTACAACAGCAGCGGCTCGGGAAGGTTCCCCATGCGGGCGCGGGTCGCCAGCGCCACGGCAAGGTCGTATTCTTCGGCATGCCGTGCCCGGCTGCGGTAGCGCACACCGGTATCTAGCAGCGACCGGCGCATCATCAATGTGGGGTGGGCGAACGGTGTCTGGAAAAGTAGCGTCGTCTTAAATTGCGTATCGGTCACTGGAAAACGCATGATACGCGAGCGGCCATTACCGATGGTACGGGTCCAGCAACCGGAAAAATCTATATTATTCGCTGACATGTACGAGACCTGCCGGCGCAACCGTTCGGGCAGGGCTATGTCGTCGGCGTCCATTCGGGCAATGAAATTCCCGCGCGCCAGCTCCAGCCCGGTATTCAGCGTGTCCACTATCCCGCGGTTTTCAGGATGTCTGGCGGTCCTGATCCGCGGGTCCCGGGCCGCGAAAGCCCGCACCGTCGCCCAGCTGCCATCCGAGGATCCGTCGTCTATCGCGATCAGCTCGATATCAGCCAGCGACTGGCCCAGTATGCTGTCGATCGCCGCTGGAAGATACCGCCCCGCGTTATGCACCGGCATCACTACGGACACCAGCGGCGCGGTGCCAGTGCCCTGTGCACTCTTGCCCATATCCGGAGCAGTATCCGGTTTCATTCTTTCGGCCCTGGACCGCGTCCGTTCAGCCACCCGGACAGGTCGCGCCCAAGCAAGGACGACAGCTTCAGGACGTCCGCTCGAAAGTACCGGCTCAGCTCGGCTTGGAACTCCGGCGAGACAGGGGACCTCGCCTGGTAGCGGGAGTTGAAGCGATTCACAAGTTTGTACACACCGAGCCCCCGCCGAATGCCCATACGACGCTTGAGTGCTCCGCCCGCCAATAACCACCGGTGAAGCCACCGGGAGCGTATGCCGCGGCCCTGGTTGGTGGCAGGAAAATTCTGCCGGCCGTCGCACTCTACTTGCAGAAAGCGCAGCACATTGGCATAAACCCCGGCTGTGTCCCGAACAAAATCGTCGAACACGATCGTCATCAGTTGCTCCGGCCTGGCCCGATCCATGATACATTCGAGCTGGCGCCCCAGGAGGCAGACCGGCCCGTACAGAATGTGTGCGGGCTCGGCGCATGTGGCCGGTACCTTTGCGCCGGCGCTGCGCGGGCCTTGCAGGCGCCATGCCCGCTCGAAGTCCAGTTCGTCCTCAAGGGGTTCCTGAACATTCTGAGCATGCAGGGAATAGGCCATGTCCAGGGGATTGCGCACCATGGCGATCAGGCGCGCGTCCGGGCGGAAACGCAGGATTTCATCGACGGCCACCGTCGAGGAAAGGTAACGGGTGGATGCCTCACCCACGGCCTGGTGCGCCGTCCCCGCGCTCCGGAACAGGCGCAGATACTGTTCGACGCTCTGGGTGGGCCGGTTGGCGTGGTCGAAATTGAAGAAATGCGGCTCTTTGGGATCGCACATGAAGACCTGCGGATGCCCTCGCAGGTACTCGCTCAGGGCGGTAGTTCCGCACTTTGGCGCTCCGATGATGAAGAAACCCGGCCTCCGAGTCACCGCAGTTTTCTCCACATGAGGAGCCACAACATGCAGGTGAGCAGGGTCTGGGATATCAGCGTTGCTGCGACGGCGCCCCCCCAGGAATAATACGGGATCAACAACAGGTTGGCCGTGACATTAACCGCCACCGCAACCGCTTCCAGTGCGCTGCGCAGGCCTTGGTGCCCGCTGCCGGTGAGTGCATTTCCGGCGAAAAACCGGAACGTTCCGATCAACGGCATCACGGCCAGCCAGCGTGCCGCTACAGCGCTCGATTCGTAACCATGTCCCAACAGCATAGTAAAAACAGGCGCCAGCAGGTAAATCCCGGCGCCGGCGACGACGGCGTAGGCCAGCGCCGGCGGCAGCAACCGGCGCGCGTAGCGCGTGCTCGCCGCTATACCCCCGGCGCCATGTTGAAAGAAACGCGGATAGGAAGACGCCAGCAGCGCGGCCACGGGCATGAACGCAACTTCCACGAGTCGGAAAGCCGCCGAATAGATGCCGGCGGACTCGAGTGTGGACAGTCGGGTCAGCAGTGCCTTGTCGAAGTCGTTATGGGTCCGGTACGCACTCGCCCCGGCCGCAAAATAAAAGCCTTCCTTGACCTGCTCCCGGCTCGGGACATCGGGGTTCCGCGGCCGGCCCAGGGAGCGGCTGACCCACACAATCGCCACCACCGCCGCAGCCGCCGAGGTGCCCATATACAGCCCTCCCCAGGAAAGCGGTGTAGGCGGCACCAGCGATGCCAACATTGCCACGGCGCCGACTAGGCGTGCGAGCGCAAGCAACACGAGCAGGGTCGCCGCGGAGGTCATACGCTGGACGGCCTGGAATGCCTGGGCCGAAATCATTACCGCCCCCCCGAAGAGCAAATCGGCCACCGCGACGTAGAGCACCAGAACCGCCGGGATCAACGGGGGAAACAGCCATCGGGCAAAACCCGTCACGGCAGGGATCAGAAGGCCAGCCGTAACCAGCAATGCAAGCAGGGCGCGCCCCCAACATTGCGAGAAGTCCCCGGGGTACCGCGCGACCTGCTTGACCAGCAGATCACCCTGCCCCCAACCTGCGTACGGCATAGCCGTGGCAGTCAACGCGACAACGCCGGCGAACCCCCCGTACCCCTGGGCGCCCAGGACTCTGGCGACTATTACGAACACGGCTGCCTGGATGCCGATCCGCAGCCCGTTCCCGACCATGGTCGCCAGGGTGTTGCGGGCAAGCTGATGAGTGGACCTCGGGCCCGTACTCGGCTGAGGCAGCCGAGTCACAAAGGCCGGGTTGTCCTTTGATGTCTTTGCCATCGGCGCTCGGTCACTTCCGGTACCCACCTGGACGCTCCGGGGCAGGCGGCATCCAGTCCCGATAACGGCCCGCCCCGACGAAGACTGGAATAACGGTTCGCAGACAGGTCCCGGACGCTGCCTTGACGGAACCAACCGTACCGAGTTGATCTTTCTAAATCAATCTGTTATTTGTCCGTTTGCGTCTCCGTGGCGGCCCCACGAAGTTCCTGCGGACGTGAGCCCGCACTCGCGGACTCACGTCTGGATCGGGGTCAAGTTCTGCGCGTATTGGACGATCTTTTACGGAAGACCGAGGCCAATCCGGCCTCGGAAAGCCTCGGTATATGGCGCCCCCGGTGAAACAACTGCCCAACGAATGAAATACGTCACATAATTCGCCGGCCAATCAAGGTATTAATCATCCATTATGGCGACAACGACCCCCAACTTTCAGCTCAACGGCCTGGCCCGCCGCCTGGTCGCCGACGGCCTGCTGGCCGAAGAGGCGGCCCGGGAGGCCCAGTCGGCTTCCCTCAAGAAGCGCACGCCCCTGGTGTCGTATCTGGTGGAGAACCAGATGGCGGCTGCCAGCGGCATTGCCGAAGCGGCCTGTCAGGAGTTCGGCGTCCCCCTGTTCGATCTCAAGGCCATGGAGCTGGAACCGAACACGGTCAAGATGGTGGAGGAGAAGCTGATCCGCCACCACCGGGCTCTGCCCCTGTTCAAGCGCGGCAACCGGCTGTTCGTGGCGGTCTCCGATCCCACCAACCTCCAGGCCCTGGACGAGATCAAGTTCCACACCGGCGTGAGCACCGAATCGGTGCTGGTGGAAGAGGACAAGCTCAGCCAGGCCATCGAGCGCAGCCTGGAGGGACTCGAGGGCTCCATGGAGGGGCTGCTGGACGAGGATCTGGAGAACCTGGATGTCAGCGCCGCGGACGACGACGATGCCGGCGATGTCAGCGAATCGGACATCGACGACACGCCGGTGGTGCGGTTCGTGAACAAGATCCTGGTGGACGCCATCAACAAGGGCGCCTCCGACATCCATATCGAGCCCTACGAAAAGACCTTCCGGGTCCGTTTCCGCCAGGACGGCGTGCTGCACGAGATGGCCAGCCCGCCGCTGGCACTGGCCAACCGCATCGCGGCGCGCCTCAAGGTGATGAGCCGCATGGACATCGCCGAGCGGCGCGTTCCCCAGGACGGGCGCATCAAGATGCACCTGTCCAAGAACCGGGCCATCGATTTTCGTGTCAACACCCTGCCCACCCTGTTCGGCGAGAAGATCGTGCTGCGTATTCTCGATCCCAGCAGCGCCAAGCTGGGCATCGACGCCCTGGGCTACGAGGAGCAGCAGAAACAGCTCTATCTGGAAGCCATCAACAAGCCCTACGGCATGGTGCTGGTCACCGGCCCCACCGGCAGCGGCAAGACCGTCTCGCTGTATACGGGACTGAACATTCTGAACACGGCGGATCGGAACATCTCCACCTGCGAAGACCCGGTGGAAATCAACCTGCAGGGCATCAACCAGGTCAACATGAACCCCAAGGCGGGGTTGACCTTCGCGGCGGCGCTGCGGGCCTTCCTGCGCCAGGATCCGGACGTGATCATGGTGGGTGAGATTCGCGACCTTGAAACGGCGGAAATCGCCATCAAGGCGGCCCAGACCGGCCACCTGGTCCTGTCCACCCTGCACACCAACGACGCGCCCCAGACCCTCACCCGCCTGATGAACATGGGCGTGCCCACCTACAACATCGCCTCCTCGGTGCACCTGATCATCGCCCAGCGCCTCGCCCGGCGGCTGTGCAACAACTGCAAGAAGGTGGAGGACATCCCCCGCCAGACCCTGCTGGACGAGGGTTTTTCCGAAGAGGATGCGGACAGCATCAAGGTCTACGGCCCGGGGGGATGCGAGCAGTGCACCGCAGGCTACAAGGGCCGGGTGGGCATCTACCAGGTGATGCCCGTTTCCGAGGCCATGGGCCGCATCATCATGGAAGGCGGCAATGCCCTGCAGCTGGCGGAGCAGGCCAAGAAGGACGGCGTCCCGGACCTGCGCGAGTCGGGTCTGATGAAGGTCAAGCAGGGCATTACCAGTCTGGAAGAAGTCAACCGGGTCACAAAGGAATAGGGCTATGGCGGAGAAAGCGCTGAAACTCAAGCAGGACATGTTCTCCTGGGAGGGCACGGACCGCCGGGGCTCGCGGGTCAAGGGTGAGAGCCGGGCCAGCAACCCGAACATGGTGAAGGCGGACCTGCGCCGCCAGGGCATCACCCCTCTGAAGGTGCGCAAAAAATCGACGCTGTTCGCCAATGCCAATAAGAAGAAGATCCAGCCCAAGGACATTGCGGTGTTCACCCGCCAGCTCGCCACCATGCTGGGGGCGGGCGTGCCCCTGGTGCAGGCCTTCGACATCATCGGCCGGGGGCACGAGAACCCCTCCATGCAAGAGCTGGTGATGGGCATCAAGAACGACGTGGAGACCGGCAATGCCCTGGCCGGCGCCCTGGCCAAGCACCCGCTGTATTTCGACGATCTGGTATGCAACCTGGTCAGCGCCGGCGAGGCGGCCGGCGTGCTGGAAACCCTGCTGGACAAGATCGCCACCTACAAGGAAAAGACCGAGGCCCTCAAGAGCAAGATCAAGAAAGCGCTGTTCTATCCCGCGGCGGTCATCGTGGTGGCGATCATCGTCACGTCCATCCTGCTCCTGTTCGTGGTGCCCCAGTTCGAGTCGCTGTTCAAGGGCTTCGGGGCGGATCTCCCCGCCTTCACCCAGCTGGTGATCGACCTCTCCCGGTTCCTGCAGCACTGGTGGTGGGCCGTGTTCGGCGCGTTGATTCTGGCTGTGATCGGGTTTGTCCAGGCAAAACGTCGATCACCCCAGTTCAACCGGGTGCTGGACCGCATGATCCTGAAGGTGCCGGTGGTGGGTGCGATCATGCAGAAGGCGGCCATTGCCCGCTTCTCGCGCACCCTGTCCACCATGTTCGCGGCCGGCGTGCCCCTGGTGGAAGCAATGGATTCGGTGGCCGGCGCCACCGGCAACGTCGTCTACCAGGACGGCGTCAACCAGATGCGCGACAACGTGGCCACGGGCCAGCAGCTGCAGCTGTCCATGACCCAGACCGGCCTGTTTCCCAACATGGTGGTGCAGATGGTGGCCATCGGCGAGGAGTCGGGCTCCCTGGACGACATGCTGAGCAAGGTTGCCGACTTCTACGAGCAGGAAGTGGACGACGCCGTGGACGGGCTCAGCAGCCTGCTCGAGCCGCTGATCATGGCGATCCTGGGCGTGCTGGTGGGCAGCCTGGTGGTGGCCATGTACCTGCCCATCTTCAAGCTGGGTTCCGTGGTCTGATGCCGAGCCCGTGGCGGCCCGCCGGCCGGCGGGCCCCAGTGGTCCCACCCCCATGAACCTGATCGAGCTGCTGCAGACCAGCCCAGCCACGTGGATCGGCACATGCACCGTGCTCGGTCTGGTGGTGGGCAGCTTCCTGAACGTGGTCGTCCACCGACTACCGTTGATGCTGGAGCGGGAATGGCGAACCCAGTGCCGGGAGCTGCTGGCCGAGGGGGAGCCGGTCCCGGAGGAACCCGTCCTTTCCCTTTCCCGGCCCGGCTCCCACTGCCCCCGGTGCGGGCGGCCCGTCCGGGCGCTGGAGAATGTCCCGGTACTGAGCTATGTGTGGCTCAGGGGCCGGTGCGCCGGCTGCGGCGCCCGGATTTCCCTGCGCTACCCGGCAGTGGAGCTGACCGCCGGTGTGCTGTCCGGCATCGTGGCCTGGCGCCTGGGCTTCGGCTGGCCGGCGGCCGCCGCCCTGGTGCTCACCTGGAGCCTGATCCCGCTGAGCGCCATCGACATCGACCGCCAGATCCTGCCCGACGCCATCACCCTGCCCCTGCTCTGGCTGGGCCTGCTGCTGAGCCTGGGCGGCGTGTTCGTGCCCAGCGCCACCAGCATCATCGGCGCCGCCGCCGGCTATCTGTCCCTGTGGACCGTCTATCACGTGTTCCGGCTGGTCACCGGCAAGGAAGGTATGGGCTACGGGGACTTCAAGCTGCTGGCCATGCTGGGCGCCTGGCTGGGCTGGCAGATGGTCCCGGTGGTCATCCTGCTGTCCTCCGTCGTGGGCGCGGTGACCGGCATCGCCCTGCTGGCCCTGCGCCGGCACGACCGGGGCGTACCCATCCCCTTCGGCCCTTACCTGGCGGCGGCCGGGTGGATCGCCCTGCTGTGGGGGCACACCCTGGTGGGCGCCTACCTGGGTTGGGCGACGGGCTAGGAGATCTCGGCCGGGGACCCTGAACCGGCGTTCACCGCGTTGCAAAGACGCCCGGAGTGCTCACTGCCCGCCCCTTGGCGCCTTGTGAGCATGCGCTTGACCAGCCTTGCGCAGAGCTTCCCTGGAACCGGCCCGAAAGGGCATCCCGGGCCGCCTCTTCCCCTGCGGGCCGCACCTCCGTATCGTAGCGCTCATGCTGAAGATCGGACTCACCGGCGGCATCGGCAGCGGCAAGTCCACCGTGGCCCGGTACTTCGCCGATCTGGGGATACCGGTGGTCGATGCGGATGTGATCGCCCGGGAGCTGGTGACCCCGGGCAGCGACGCGCTGGCGGCCATCGTCGACGCCTTCGGTCCCGACTTCCTGCGCCCGGACGGCACCCTGGACCGCGCCCGCCTGGGCGCCCATGTGTTTTCCGATCCCGCCGCCCGCCGGCGCCTGGAGGGAATTCTCCACCCGCCGGTGCTGCAGGCCATGACCGAGCGGGCGGCCCGGCTCGAGGGTCCCTACTGCATCCTGGTCATCCCCCTGCTCCTGGAAACCGGGCAGAGCGGACTCGTGGACCGGGTGCTGGTGGTGGACGCCCCGCCGGAACTGCAGCGCCGGCGGGTGGCCGCCCGGGATGCGCTGGACGCCGACCGCATCGAGGCGGTGCTGGCCGCCCAGACGGACCGCACGAGCCGGCTGGACCGGGCAAACGATGTCATCGTCAACGACGGAAGCTGCGCGGACCTGCGGGCGCAGGTGGCCGATCTTCACCAGCGCTATCTCGCTCTGGGGGCCGCTTGAGCCCGCAACCGGAACGCCGGATGCCGGCATTTGCCTATACCCCATGGGTGGGTGAGAATGGATGGGGAATCGTTCCCGGGTGAGCGCGTCGGCTTGTGTCCTCAAAAGTCTATTATGAACAGCCGCTTAACGAACGCGTCCGCACTTTTCTGCGGCTCGAGTTCCTGTTTCGCAAGGCCCGTCACCATCTGGCGGGCCCCAGCCCGTGGGACAGCCGCGCGGCCCTGACCAGCCTGCTGGAAATACTCAACATCTTCGGTCGCGGTGATCTGAAGACCGAGGTCATGAAAGAGCTCGAGCGCCACACGGCGAACCTGGCCCGGCTGGAGCAGAACCCGGAAGTGGACCGGGCGCGCCTGGGCCAGGTCCTGGACGAGCTGGAGGAACTGATCGACCGCCTTCATGGCATGGACGGCCAGGTGGGCCGGCGCCTGGCCCAGAACGAGTTCCTCACCACCTTGCAACAGCGCAGCGCCATCCCCGGGGGCAGTTGCGATTTCGATCTCCCGGCCTATCATTTCTGGCTGCAGCAGCCGGCCGAGGACCGGATGCGGGACGTGGCCGCCTGGCTGGACCAGTTCGATCCCATCGCCCGTTCCGTGCGCCTGGTGCTGCGCCTGACCCGCGAGAGCAGCCTCTCGCGCCGGGAACGGGCGGAAGCCGGGTTCTTCCAGAAGACCCTGGACCCCAACAACAGCTGCCAACTGGTCCGTGTCGGGCTGCCGGCCGGCAGCCCGTACTATGCCGAGATCAGCGGGGGCCGGCACCGGTTCACGGTGCGTTTCATGCACCAGGCGTCTCTGGAAGCCCGGGCGACCCAGGCCCCGGAGGACGTGGACTTCGAGCTGGCCTGCTGCATCATCTGATCCGGGCAGGGAGCACGCACTGATGGCAAACCGGCGCCCGACCGTCGTCTCCTGCCCCACCTGCGGGAAGGCCGTGGAGTGGACGCCGGACAATCCCTGGCGGCCGTTCTGCTGCGAGCGCTGCAGGCTCATCGACCTGGGAGAATGGTTCGAGGAGCGCCATCGCATCCCCGCCGAACCCGATGAACCGGGGACGACGGACTGGGAGCCGGGGGATCGGGACTAAGGGATCCCGAGGCTCAGGGCCGCCCGGCCTGGAACCCGAACCGGGCCTCCCGCCGCCCGTCCGGCCCGGCGAGGGCCACGGTCACCATCCAGTCGCTGCGCCCGGAAGCGCACACCGGCAGCAGTGCGCTGCCCTCCCAACGCCCGTCCCGGGCCGAGGCCAGACGGTAGCGATTGACGCCCATGTCCATGCCCACCATGGCGAAGTTCACTTCGACCCGGTGCACGGCGAAGGCGCTGTGGGGATGGACCTGCACCGTGACGGGAAACGTGCGCAGCATGGTCACCGGGGGCCCCAGGCGCAGCTGCAGACGCAGATCCTCACCGCGGGCTCCGCAGGCGCGCTGCGCCGGATCACAGTCCCGCTCGGCCACCAGGGTCTTCAGGGGACCCGACGAATAATCCGGCGCGCCGGGACGCCACCACAGCCCCGCGGCCAGAGCGGCGAAGGCCAGTGCCACCACGGTGCCCGCCACCCATTGAGCCATCCGCCGGTTCATGCGCCGGATCCCGCCCACAGGCCGCGGATGGCCGCAATACCCTGGGCGCCCCGGCGCCAGGCCTCGGCCAGGTTCCCGGCATCCAGGCCCCCCAGAGCGTAGACCGGCCGGTCGGCCAGCGCCGCCAGCCGCTCGAACCCTTCCCACCCCAGAACCGGTGCACCGGGGTGGCTGGCGGTCCGGGCCACCGGGGCGATCACCAGAAAATCCACGTCGATGGCACAGGCATGGCGCAGCTGGTGTTCATCATGGCAGGAGGCACTCACCCAGCGGGAGGCGTCCAGGGGCCGCCCCCGCAGCGCCATCAGCCGGTCGCTGTTGAGGTGCACACCATCGGCGCCGCAATCCCGGGCCAGTGCCGGCGGACCGTTGAAGAGCAGCCGGGCCCCGCGACGGCGGCACACCTTCAGCGCTTCCACCGCCAGCTCCGCCAGAGCGGACGGATCCCATTCGGGGGCGCGCAGCTGCACCAGCCCGGCCCCCGCCGCCACGGCCTGGTCGAGCTGCGCCAGAAAAGATGCCGGTTCAACGGGCGACGGCGTGACCAGACAGCGCTCGGGCAACTGCAGGGCATGGACGATGGCCCGATTGGCGGCAGGAAACTCGTTCGCCTGCAGGTCACCAACCGCCACCCAGCGCAGGGGCTGACCTTCACGGCCCGCAGGCACGCCGTCAAAGGCCTCCACCCGGCGCACGTCCAGCACCACGGACCGCTCAGGGTAGTCGTGACGCAGGCGGATCAGGGGGCGGGAACGGGTGCAGCGTATGCCCAGCTCCTCATGAAGCTCGCGCTCCAGGGCCTCGATCACTGTTTCCCCGGCTTCCACCTTGCCGCCGGGGAACTCCCACAACCCGCCCTGGTGCACATGGTCCGACCGGCGGCTGATCAGCACTTCCCCCCGCGGATTGATGATGGCGGCCACCGCCACCGCCACGGCCCTGTCCTGAGTCGGTGAGGTCATCGGAAACGGCCGGATCCGGTCAGGTCCGGTACTCCGCGTTGATGCGGACATAGTCGTAGGAAAGGTCACAGGTCCACACCCGGTCCCGGGCGGCCCCGCGGCCCAGGTCGATCCGGATCGCGAACGCATCGCGACCCACCACCTCCTGTCCCCGGGACTCGCGATACTCCGGCGCACGCCCGCCCTCGCGGACGATGCACACGTCGTCCAGAAGGATGGACACCCGGGCCACGTCCAGGGCCTGCACGCCGGCGCGGCCCACCGCCGCCAGGATGCGCCCCCAGTTGGGATCGCCGGCAAACAGGGCGGTCTTCACCAGGGGCGAGTGGGCCACGGTATAGGCAACCCGGCGGCACTCCTCGGAATCGCGCCCCCCGCTCACCTCCACGGTGACGAACTTGGTGGCGCCCTCGCCGTCCCGCACGATGGCCTGGGCGAGCTGTTCACACAATCCGTTCAGCGCGGCGCGGAAGGCATCCAGGGGGGCGCCGGGATCCGTGATGGGCGGATGGGTGCTGCAGCCGGTGGCCACCAGGACGCAGGCGTCATTGGTGGAGGTGTCCCCGTCCACGGTGATCCGGTTGAAGGAGCCCTCGACCGCCTCGGCCAGTGCCTGCTGGAGCAGCCCCGGGGCCAGGGCCGCGTCCGTGGCCACGAACGCCAGCATGGTGGCCATGTCCGGACGGATCATCCCCGAGCCCTTGGCGATGCCCGTGAGGGTCACAATGTGACCGTCCAGGTCGACGCGTCGCGACACTGCCTTGGGTACGGTGTCAGTGGTCAGTATGCCCTGGGCGGCCGCAGCCCAGCCGTCTTCGGCCAGGGCCGCCAGGGCGTCGGGCAGGGCGGCCTGCAGGGGCGCCACCGGCAGAGGCTCGCCGATGACGCCGGTGGAGAACGGCAGCACCGCCTCCTCGGCGCACCCGGCCAGGTGCGCCAGGGCGCTGCAGCAGGCCCGGGCGTCCGCCAGACCGGCCTGGCCGGTGCCGGCATTGGCGTTGCCGGTGTTGATGAGCAGATAGCGCGGGGAGGCGCGTTCCAGGTGCTCGCGCGCCACCCGTACCGGAGCGGCGCAGAACGCGTTGCGGGTGAAGACGGCGGCGCAGCGGCTCTTCGGGGCCAGCTCCAGCACCACCAGGTCCCGGCGGTCCGGGTATTTGATGCCCGCGCAGGCGGTGCCCAGGCGCACCCCGGCCACCGGATGCAGCTCGGCCGGCGCCTGGTAGCCTACTGCCATGATGCGTCCATGGGCTGGCTCAGGCGATGCGCCCGTGGCAGTGCTTGTACTTCTTGCCCGAGCCACAGGGACAGGGCTCGTTGCGGCCGACCTTGCGCCCGTCGCGCACATAGGGCGTGCGACCGGCCTCGGCCTCCTCGGCGTCCGGCGGCACGCCGGCCTCCTCGGCCCCGGCGGCCAGTGCACTGGCTTCGGCATGCTGGAACTGCATGGGCGCCTGGCTGCGACGCTGGGCCTCCACGGCCTCCACGTCCTCCTCGGCGCGCACCTGGACCTTGGAGAGCACCTCGATGACGTCATGCTTGATGCGCCCGAGCATGTCGGAGAACATTTCGAAGGCTTCGCGCTTGTACTCCTGTTTGGGATCCTTCTGAGCGAAGCCGCGCAGATGGATGCCCTGGCGCAGGTAGTCCATGGCGGCCAGGTGCTCCTTCCAGGCGGTGTCCAGGACCTGGAGCATGATCGCCTTCTCGAAGTGGCGCATCACCTCGGCGCCCGCCTGGCTCTCCTTCTCGGCATAGGCCCGCTCAGCCTCCTCGATCACCCGCTCGCGCAGGGTCTCGTCGTGAAGGCTGTGATCGGCCTCCAGCCATCCCCGGATGTCCAGGGACAGGGTGTACTCGCGCTCCAGGACCTCCTCCAGAGCGGGAATGTCCCACTGCTCCTCCAGGCTGCCCGGCGGTACATAGCCGTCCACCACCGAGCCGATCACGTCCCGGCGAATGGTCTGCACCGTCTCGGACACATCGTCGGCGGCCATCAGCTCGGCGCGCTGCTCGTAGACGACCTTGCGCTGGTCGTTGGCGACGTCGTCGTACTCCAGCAGGTTCTTGCGGATGTCGAAGTTGTGGGCTTCCACCTTGCGCTGGGCGTTTTCGATGGCCTTGGTGACCCAGGGATGCTCGATGGCCTCGCCTTCCTTCATGCCCAGCTTCTGCATCAGCCCGGACACCCGGTCCGAGGCGAAGATGCGCATCAGGTTGTCCTCCAGCGACAGATAGAACCGGGTGGAGCCCGGATCCCCCTGGCGCCCGGACCGGCCCCGCAGCTGGTTGTCGATACGCCTCGATTCGTGGCGCTCGCTGCCGACAATGTGCAGGCCGCCGGCGGCCAGCACCTGGTCATGGCGCTTCTGCCATTCCTCCCGGACGCGGGCCACGGTGATCTCATCCGCCTCGCCGAGCTCGGCGAGCTCGTCCTTGAGGCTGCCTCCCAGCACGATGTCGGTGCCCCGGCCGGCCATGTTGGTGGCGATGGTCACCGTGCCGGGACGCCCGGCCTGGGTGATGACCTGGGCTTCCTGCTCGTGGTGCTTGGCGTTGAGCACCTGGTGGGCGATGTTGTGCTTGTTCAGAAGGTTCGAGAGGTATTCGGACGCTTCGATCGAGGCGGTGCCCGCCAGCACCGGCTGTCCCCGGGACTGGCAGTCCTGGATATCCTCCAGGATGGCGTCGAACTTCTCTTTCTGGGTCAGAAACACCAGATCGCCCAGATCCTTCCGGATCATCGGCTTGTGGGTGGGGATCACCACCACTTCCAGGCCGTAGATCTGCTGGAACTCGTAGGCTTCCGTGTCGGCCGTGCCCGTCATGCCGGACAGCTTGTCGTACATCCGGAAGTAGTTCTGGAAGGTGATGGACGCCAGGGTCTGGTTCTCGTTCTGGATCGGCACCCCCTCCTTGGCCTCCACCGCCTGATGGAGGCCCTCGGACCAGCGCCGCCCGGGCATGGTGCGCCCGGTGAACTCGTCCACGATGACCACCTCGTTGCCCTGGACGATGTAGTCCACGTCGCGCTGGAACAGCGCGTGGGCCCGCAGCGCCGCATTGGTGTGGTGCATGAGGCTCAGGTTCGTCGCATCGTAGAGGCTCTCGCCCTCTCCCAGCAGCCCCGCGCGGCTCAGCATCTCCTCGACCTTCTGGTGGCCGCGCTCGGTCAGATACACCTGCTTCTGCTTCTCGTCGACCCAGTAGTCGCCCACCGCATCCTCGCTTTCCTCCTCGCCTTCCTCCTTCTCCTGGCGGGTGAGGTCGGGGATGAGCTTGTTGATCTGGATGTACAGCGCGCTGTTGTCGTCCGTGGGACCGGAAATGATCAGGGGGGTGCGGGCCTCGTCGATGAGGATGGAGTCCACCTCGTCGACGATGGCGTAATGCAGATCCCGCTGGACCTTGTCCTCGATGGTGAAGGCCATGTTGTCCCGCAGGTAGTCGAAGCCGAACTCGTTGTTGGTGCCGTAGACGATGTCGGCGTTATAGGCCGCCCGCTTGTCCTCCGGCTCCATCCCGGCCACCACCACACCCGTGGTCAGGCCCAGGAACCGGTAGATGGCCCCCATCCAGTCGGCATCGCGGCGGGCCAGGTAGTCGTTCACGGTGACCACGTGCACGCCCTTGCCCGGCAGCGCGTTCAGGTAGGCGGCCAGGGTGGCCACCAGGGTCTTGCCTTCGCCCGTGCGCATCTCGGCGATCTTGCCCTCGTGGAGGACCATGCCGCCCACCATCTGCACGTCGAAGTGGCGCATCCCCAGCACCCGTTTTCCGGCCTCGCGGACCACCGCGAAGGCTTCCGGCAGCAGGCTGTCCAGGCGTTCCCCGTCCCCCAGGCGCTGACGGAACTCCTCGGTCTTGGCCCGCAGATCCTCGTCGGAGAGGGCCTCCAGGTCCGCCTCCAGGGCATTGATCCTGGAGACGATCCGGAGCATGCGTTTGAGCACCCGGTCGTTGCGGCTGCCGAAAACCTTGCGCAGAAGTTGGTTGACCATGAATGACGCCGAAAGAATCCGTGGGTTGGCTGAACACCCGATGATACAGCAACTGGCGGGGGGAGCGCAGCTTGGGGACGGGCCCCGGCGGCCCGGGCCGGGCGGCGCCGGCGCCGGAAATCCCGGCTCAACCGCCTAGCGTGAGGCGCGAACGTACTTGATGGGATTGATGGGCTTGCCGTTGCGGCGCACTTCGAAGTGGCAGTGGGGTCCCGTGGAGCGGCCCGTGGAGCCCATGAGAGCGATTTTCTGGCCCTGGCGGACTTTCTGGCCGACCTTGACCAGGACCTTCTCGTTGTGGCCGTAGCGGGTCGTCAGCCCGTTTCCGTGGTTGATCTCCACCAGGTTGCCGTAACCCGAACGCGGGCCGGCCCAGGTGACCACCCCAGCGGCCACGGCCACCACGGCCGAGCCCTTCTTGCCGGCGAAATCGATGCCCGGATGGAATTCGCGCTTGCCGTTGAAGGGGTCGGTCCGCATCCCGAAATACGAAGAAATCCACCCGTGATGCACGGGACGGCCCGCCGGCTTGACCTGCTTGTGAAGGTTGCGGTTCATGAGCAGGGTCTGGAGCAGTCCCAGCTGCTGCTGACGGCTGCCGATCTGCCTGGAAAGCTGATCGAGGGCGTGAACGAAATCCGGCACCTTGGTGGGCTGGAGGTCCGCCGGGTCCTCGGGCCCGCCCTGGGCGGGGGGCTCGTTGAAGTTGAACTCGCCCTGGTCCACATCGGCCATCTTGGTGAGCTGCTGGCCGAGGGCGTCGAGGCGCAGCATCTGCGCCTGCATCTTGCCCAGGCGCAGGGCGAGCGCGTCCAGGTGGTCCTGGGCGGCCCGGCGTGCCTGCTGGATCACTTCGTGCTGGGCCGCCACCTGGGCCTGCAGGCGCCCGTCCACCACCCCCTGGGAGGCCTGCATCAGTGCCAGCTGATAGCCCCCGAAGACCAGTCCGCCGCACAGCAAGGCGAACATGAGCAGAAACGGCACGTAGACGCGCGGGCGGCTCAGGTTGAGGCTGCCGGTCCTTCCGCCTGTGCGGGTAAAGAGTATGATGTTCATACGGTCCTGGCCTGGGAGCTTGTCAATGCCTGCGGGCAAGCCCGCTCGAATCGATCACCTGCTGCGCGCCCGCGCCCCGCGGGGCGTGAACCGCCTGTGGGAGGCCGCAGAGCAGCAGCTGCAGCTGACCCGCCGCCTGCGTGAGGTCCTGCCCGAGAACCTGCGGCCTCATGTGCGACTGGCCCGACTCGAGGGACCGCGTCTGGTGCTCACCACTGACTCGCCCGTATGGGCCGCGCGGCTGCGGTACTACGCCCCACAGTTAGCTAAACATTTCGGCCGCGGGAAAAGTGTGACGGCACGCACGGTTCAAGTGCAGATCGTGCCTGCAAGCGCGCCGCCACCGGCTGCCCGCGCCGCCCCGACGCTGTCCACGGACAGCGCGGCGCTGCTACGCCGGACCGCTCAGGACGTCGAGTCCCCGGCCCTGCGTGCGGCCCTGCTCAGACTCGCCAGCCGGGCCCGGTGACGGGCCTGCGGGTCAGGCCGTCGGCACCGGCTGGATGAACGAGATGGGGGCCCGGCTCACGTCCTCGAAGGTCACCTGCTCCCAGGCCGTCGCATCGGCCATCAGCGCCCGCAGCAGCGCATTGTTGAGCCCGTGGCCCGATTTGTGGCCGCGGAACGCACCGATGAGGCTGTGGCCAAGAAGATACAGATCACCGATGGCATCGAGGATCTTGTGCTTGACGAACTCGTCCTCGTAACGCAGTCCGTCCTCGTTGAGCACGCGATAATCGTCCAGCACCACTGCATTGTCCAGGCTCCCGCCCAGGCCCAGGCGCCGTTCGCGCAGCTGCTCGATGTCGCGCATGAACCCGAAGGTGCGCGCCCGGCTCACCTCCCGCACGAAGGAGGTCGTGGAGAAATCCACCTCCGCCTGCTGGCAGTGGCCGTGAAAGACCGGATGGTCGAAATCGATGCTGAAACCGACCTTGAATCCGTCAAAGGGCTCGAATCGGGCCCACTTGTCGCCGTTGTTGACCTGGACGGCCCGGGTGATCCGGATGAACCGTTTTGGTGCGTTCTGGTCCTCGATGCCCGCAGACTGAACAAGAAACACAAACGGACCGGCGCTGCCGTCCATGATCGGAACCTCGGGCGCGCTCAGGTCCACGTAGGCATTGTCGATACCCAGGCCGGCAAACGCCGACAACAGGTGTTCCACGGTGGAGATGCGCACATCGCCCCGGACCAGGGTCGTGGACAGCTGGGTTTCACCCACATTCTCCGGGCCGGCCTTGATTTCCACCGGAGGGTCCAGGTCCACCCGGCGGAACACGATTCCCGTATCGACCGCCGCAGGGCGCAGTGTAAGGTAGACCTTCTCGCCGGTATGCAGGCCGACACCAGTGGCCCGGATGACGTTCTTCAGGGTGCGTTGACGAATCATTATTCTACGAGGTTCCTCAGAATGACGTGACCTGGCCCCGCCGCGACACGTAGCCGCGTGGATCGTATCACACGCTCCGGGCACTTTAAAGCGACCCGCCCCGAGCACAACTCCCAACTAGCTGATCAGACGGCACAAAGAATACTAGCAAATTTCGTGCCTGATAACGACCCGTGGCGCTGCGACGCCACCCGGAACTCCGGAGGCGCAGGGGCGACGCCGCAGCACGGGCCGGCGGTTCAATCCGCCTGCCGGCGCAGGAACGCCGGGATGTCCAGATAGTCCAGGTCATCCTCGTAGGCGCCACCGGTGTAACCGTCCCCGCTGGCCCGCTTGCGGATCACCGTGGGCCGGTCCAGCTGGTTATAGTCCACCTCGCCGTTGGACTTCTTTTCCACCAGACGCACAGGGGCGGGTTCCTCCTTTTTCCCCTCGGCCCCCAGGCCCGTGGCCACCACGGTCACCCGCAGCTCATCGCGCATATCCGGATCGATCACGGTTCCGACCACCACCGTGGCGTTGTCCGAGGCAAACTCCTTGACGGTGTTGCCCACCTCCTCGAATTCGCCGATGGACATGTCCATGCCGGCGGTCACGTTCACCAGAATGCCCCGGGCACCCATCAGGTTCACATCCTCCAGCAGCGGGCTGGCCGCCGCGGCTTCGGCCGCTTCCCGGGCCCGCTCCTCCCCGCTGGCCAGGCCGGATCCCATCATGGCCATGCCCATCTCGGACATCACTGTCCGCACGTCCGCGAAGTCCACGTTGATCAGGCCCGGGCGCGTGATCAGCTCGGCGATGCCCTGCACCGCGCCCAGCAGCACGTCATTGGCGGACTTGAAGGCCTCCAGCAGGCTGACGCCCTTTCCCAGCACGGTGAGCAGCTTCTCGTTGGGAATGGTGATCAGCGAGTCCACGGACTGGCCGAGCTCCCGGATTCCGCTCATCGCCACCTGCATGCGCTTGCCGCCCTCGAACGGAAACGGCTTGGTCACCACGGCCACCGTCAGGATCCCCAGCTCCTTGGCGATCTGCGCCACCACCGGGGCGGCGCCCGTGCCCGTTCCGCCGCCCATGCCGGCGGTGATGAAAAGCATATCGGCACCTTCAATAACTTCTTGAATCCGTTCGCGGTCCTCCATTGCGGCCTGGCGGCCCAGGTCCGGGTTCGCCCCGGCCCCCAGTCCCTTGGTGATACCCGCGCCCAGCTGGATATTGGTGCGGGCCTGGATGTTCTGAAGGGCCTGGGCATCGGTGTTGGCGCAGATGAAATCCACGCCTTCGATGTTGGCCTCCACCATGTGCTGCAGGGCGTTGCCGCCCCCGCCGCCTACGCCGATCACCTTGATTACAGCGTTCTGGCTGTATGAGTCCATCAGTTCAAACATGTTTGCGCCTCCTCGTTTGCCGTTAAGGTCAGGAGCCTGCCCATGGACCGCAGCGCTGCGCTTCCTGCCGCGTCTGCGGCCCCACTGGATCCACTCCGCTCCCCCACTGCTCAAAAATTGCCCTGAAACCAGCTTTTCATCCGTGCCCATACACCCCGCAACCCCTGCCCCAATGGCACGTCCATGTTGCGTCCGCCGCGGTTCTGCTGCCCGAACAGCAGCAGCCCCACGCCGGTCGAATAGATGGGATTGCGGACCACGTCCACCAGACCGGCCACGTACTGGGGCGTGCCCAGCCGCACCGGCATGTGAAAGACCTCCTCGGCCAGATCCACCACGCCTTCCATCTTAGAACTGCCGCCGGTGAGCACCACACCGGCCGCGATCAGGTCCTCGAAACCGCTACGGCGCAGCTCCGCCTGCACCAGGGTCATCAGCTCCTCATAGCGCGGCTCCACCACCTCGGCGAGGGTCTGACGGGCCAGGCGGCGCGGCTTGCGATCGCCGACGCTGGGCACCTCGATGGTCTCGCCGGCGGTGGCCAGCTGGGTGAGCGCGCAGGCGTATTTGATCTTGATCTCCTCGGCATGCTGGGTGGGGGTGCGCAGGGCCACCGCAATATCGTTGGTGACCTGATCCCCCGCGATGGGGATGACTGCGGTATGCCGGATGGAGCCGTCGGTGAATACCGCGATGTCGGTGGTGCCCCCGCCGATATCCACCAGGCACACACCCAGCTCCTTCTCATCGTCGGTCAGCACCGAGTAGCTCGAAGCCAGCTGCTCCAGAATGATGTCATCGACTTCCAGGCCGCAGCGGCGCACGCACTTGATGATGTTCTGGGCCGCGCTCACCGCACCGGTAACCAGGTGCACCTTGGCCTCCAGGCGCACGCCCGACATGCCCACCGGCTCGCGAATGCCTTCCTGCTGGTCGATGATGAATTCCTGGGGCAGGATGTGAAGCACCTTCTGGTCGGCCGGGATGGCAACGGCCCGTGCAGCGTCGATGACCCGCTCCACGTCGCCTGCAGTGACCTCCTTGTCACGGATCGCAACGATGCCGTGGGAGTTGAGGCTGCGGATATGGCTGCCCGCTATCCCGGCAAAGACCGAATGAATCTGACAGCCGGCCATCAGCTCGGCTTCCTCGATGGCGCGCTGGATGGACTGGACCGTGGACTCGATGTTGACCACGACCCCCTTCTTCAGGCCCCGCGAGGGATGCGAGCCGATCCCGATGATCTCTATGCCGCCTTCGGCCGTGATCTCGCCGACGATAGCCACTACCTTGGACGTGCCGATATCCAGGCCGACGATCATGTTCTTTTCGGACTTCTTCGACATCGCCTGATCAGCCCTCTCGATGTTGGACGTCCGCGGGCCGGGAACTCTCGTCCCAGCGCACCGCGAAACCATTGCTGTAGCGCATGTCCACCGACTGCAGCCGCGCCACGTTCCCGGCCAGCACTTTCGGATAGATGCGCGCGAAACGCCGCAGGCGCGAGCCGGGGCTGCTGCGGCCCAGCTCCACCCGCACGCCGTTATCGAGCCGCAGCGACCACGCCCGTCGGCTGTCCTCCACCAGTTGTCGGATCTTCAGTCCCAGTGGCGCGAGCACGTGGGACATGGCGCGATAGCGGGTCACCACCTTCTTCTCCAGACCCGGCGGCCCCTTGAGCTCGGGCAGCCCCGAAGGAATGCTCTGCGCGGATGGCGCGAACAGCTCCCCATGCACGTTCACCACCCGGCCGCGGTCCCAACGAGCGAGCGGCCGCTGCTCGACCACATGCACCTGAAGGGTGTCCGGCCACACGCGGCGCACCGAGGCATGGGCCACCCAGGGCAGCGCCTCAGCCGCGCGGCGCACCCCGTCCACGTCGACGCTGAAGAAACCGCCGGTCGCCTTGGGCTGTACAGCCTGGCGCAGCTGCTGGGCGCTGAGGTGCCGGAAGTCGCCTTCGATGCGCACGGTCCGCAGGGGCAGCGTGCGAGGATCGCGCAGCCACTGAACACCGCGCACCGCCGCGCCCGTCACCAGCACCGCGACGGCGGCCGCCGCCAGGACACGCCAGGGCAGGCGGATGTGGGGCACCGGGGTACGCCGCCGTGCCCGTGTGCGGCGCACGCCCGCGGCACCCGTCCGCGCCATGATCGCCGTCATGACGGGCGCTCCTGCACCGCCACGGCGGTTTCCAGGATGCGCCAGACCAGGGTCTCGAAATCCAGGCCTGCCGCCCGGGCGGCCATGGGTACCAGGCTGTGGTCGGTCATGCCCGGGATGGTGTTGGCCTCGATCAGCGCCGGCGCGCCCTCTGCGTCCACGAGGAAATCCACCCTGCCCCAGCCGCCGCCACCCAAAACATCATAGGCCTGGCGGGCCAGGTCCTGGAGCTGGCGCTCGCGGTCCTCGGGCAGCCCGCAGGGACAGATGTAACGGGTGGAATCGGCCTGGTATTTCGCCTCGTAGTCGTAGAACGCCCGGGGCGTCTCCAGCCGTATCAGGGGCAGGGCCTGCCCGCCCAGCAAAGCGGCGGTGTACTCCGACCCTTCGACCCAGCGCTCGGCCAGCACTTCGGCATCGTAACGCGCCGCCTGCTCCCAGGCCCCACGCAGGTCCGCTTCGCGATCCACCTTGCTCATGCCGATGCTCGAACCCTCCTGCGCCGGCTTGATCATCAGGGGAAAACCCAGCTCCCGGGCGGCATCCAGATCGGCCGGCCCCGTGATCACCGCAAAGGCCGGAGTCGGCAGGCCCGCACCACGCCACAGCCGCTTGCTGCGTACCTTGTCCATGCTCAGCGCCGACCCGAGCACGCCGCTGCCGGTGTAGGGAAGCCCCAGCACCTCGAGTGCTCCCTGCATGACGCCGTCCTCGCCGCCGCGCCCGTGCAGGGCAACGAAGACCCGGTCGTAGCCGCCGCGCCGGAGCCGCCCGAGCACGTCGGCATCGGCCGCGTCCACTCCGTGGGCGTCCACCTGCCGGGACTGCAGCGCCCGCAACACCGCCGCGCCGCTTTTCAGGGAGATCTCGCGCTCGGCGGAATGCCCCCCCATGAGGACAGCCACCTTCCCGAAGGTCCGCGGGTCGGTCACGGTCATGACCCCACCCCCACGATGCGCACCTCGGTCTGCAGGCGCACGCCCTGGCTGCGCTCGACCTCCCGGCGCACCTCCTCGATGAGCGCCTCGATGTCCGTGGCCGTCGCCCCGCCGGTGTTGACGATGAAATTGGCGTGCTTCTCGGACACGCAGGCGCCGCCGATGCAGCGCCCCTTGAGCCCGCTGGCCTCGATCAGCCGGGCCGCATGATCCCCTTCGGGGTTGCGGAAAACCGAACCGCAGCTGGGCTGATGGGTGGGCTGCGTGCGGTTGCGCCGCTCCAGCAGGCTGCGGATGCGGGCCTGGGCTGCCGCGGCATCGCCCTTCTCGAAACGCAGGTGGGCGGCGACGAACCATTCGTCGGGGGCGCCTCGCACCGTCCGGTAGCCGATGCGGTAATCCGCCGGCGTGCGCCGGCGCAGGGTTCCATGGCGGTCCAGGGTTTCCACGGCGATCACCCGCTCCCAGGTCTCGCCACCGAAGGCCCCGGCGTTCATGGCCAGGGCGCCACCGACCGTCCCGGGAATACCGGCAAGGAATTCGCCGCCCACCAGTCCCTGGCGGGCGCCGAAGCGGGCCACCTTCGCGCAGCTCACACCGGCCTCTGCGCGCACTGTCACGGCGTCCAGAAGTTGCAACTCTCCCAGGACGCCGTAGGTCGCGATGACGGTGCCCGCCAGACCGCCGTCGCGCACCAGAAGATTGCTGCCCAGGCCCACCCAGATCACCGGCTCCCCGGCCGGCAGGGTCTGCAGGAAAGCGGCGAGATCCGCCACGTCCGCCGGGCGGTAATAGCGCCGCGCCGGACCGCCCACCCGCCAGCTGGTACGGGCGGCCATGGGCTCGTTCAGGCGCAGCTCGCCGCGCAGTTGTTCGCGCTTCTCGGTCATGGTCAGTGCGTGCATCGACTCCGCAGCCTCGTCCGTGGGATCCGGCGTCCACGCGCCGTCGATGCCGGGTCGGGCAACCCGGTTGACCGGCTCTCACCGCGCCACCGGCTCTGCAGGGATTCCCCGCAGCCCATATGCAGCCGTAGCCGTCCCGATCGGTTCATTCGTCCTCCCTCCCGGCGTCTTCAGGCCACAGCCGCGCCAGCCGCGGTGCCACACCGCCGATGTCCCCGGCACCCAGGGTGAGCAGCAGGTCGCCGTCGTTCAGTACGCCCGCCAGTGCTTCGGGGAGGGCGTCGGCACTGGATACGAACACCGGGTCCACCTGGCCGCGGGCCCGCAGGGCCCGGCACAGGGAGCGTCCGTCGGCGCCGGCAATGGGTGTCTCGCCGGCCGGGTAAACCTCGGTGACCAGCAGCACGTCCGGCTCCGACAGGACCTGGGTGAAATCCTCGAACAGGTCCCGGGTGCGGGTGTAGCGGTGGGGCTGGAACGCCACCACCAGCCGCCGCCCGGGCCAGCCCTCGCGCACCGCCGCCAGGGTCGCGGCCACCTCCCGGGGATGGTGGCCGTAATCGTCCACCACCAGCACGCGGCCCGCGGGGCTGGGCAGCTCGCCGTAGACCTGGAAACGGCGGCCGATCCCGGCAAAGTGGCGCAGCCCGTTCTGGATCGCCCCATCGGACACCCCCAGCTCGCTGGCCACCGCAATGGCCGCCAGGGCGTTGAGCACGTTGTGCCGCCCGGGCAGATTGAGCGTCACCGGCAGCGGCGCATCATGGTCGGTGCGCTGCACGTTGAAATGCATCTGCAGCCCCTCCTGGCGCAGGTCCGTGGCCCGCACGTCCGCGCCGGCCTGCAGCCCGTAGCGGCATACGGGACGGGTCACGCCGGGGAGCACCTCGCGCACACCGGGATCGTCCAGGCACATCACCGCGAGCCCGTAGAACGGCAGATGGTGAAGGAACTCCAGAAAGGTCTGACGCAGCCGGGCGTAGTCGCCTTCGTAGGCCTCCAGGTGGTCGGCGTCGATGTTGGTGACCACCGCCAGCATGGGCTGCAGATAGAGAAACGAGGCATCGCTTTCGTCCGCCTCGGCCACCAGGTAGCGACCGGCTCCCAGGCGCGCATGGCTGGCGGCGCTGTTCAGACGCCCGCCAATGACGAAGGTGGGGTCCAGCCCCCCCTCGCCCAGCAGGCTGGCAATCAGGCTGGTGGTGGTGGTCTTGCCGTGGGTGCCCGCCACGGCAATCCCGTAGCGGAACCGCATCAGCTCGGCCAGCATCTCCGCCCGCGGCACCACGGGCACCCGGCACGCGTGAGCCGCCTGCACCTCCGGGTTGTCGCCGGTAACGGCGCTGGAGGTCACCACCGCATCGCTGTCGGCGATATGTTCGGCCGCATGGCCGATCCAGATCCGCGCCCCCAGCTCCGCCAGCCGGCGGGTGGTGGCATTGTCTCTCAGATCGGACCCGCTGACCTGATAGCCCAGGTTCAGGAGCACTTCGGCGATGCCGCCCATGCCGGCCCCCCCGATGCCCACGAAGTGCACCCGGCGGATGCGCCGCATGGCCTCCGGCTGGACCTGCAGCACCGGCCCCTGGGTGGAACCGGGCGACGTCATGACCGTCCCTCCCGGGCCCGGGCCAGGCACAGCTCGGCGACCCGCTCGGCCGCATCGGGGCGGGCGAGGCCCCGGGCCCGGCCGGCCATTGCCGCCAGGGCCTTGCGGTCACGGTGGGCGGCGAGCAGCGAGGCCAGCCGCTCGTCGCTGAGCTGGCTCTGCGGCACGAGCAGCGCAGCGCCCGCCTCGGCCAGGTACCGCGCGTTGGCGGTCTGGTGGTCATCCACGGCATGGGGATAGGGCACCAGAATGGCCCCCACCCCGGCTGCGGCCAACTCCGCAACGGTCAGCGCGCCGGCCCGGCACACCACCAGGTCCGCCCAGCCGTAGGCCTCGGCCATGTCCGCAATGAAGGGCTCCACCCGGGCGTCCACGCCCGCCGCCTCATACGCCCCCCGCGCGGCCTCCAGGTGCCGGCTGCCGCACTGGTGCCAGACCGTCGGGCGGTGTTCGGCGGCCATGCGGGCGATGGCGGCCGGCACCGTCTCGTTCAAGACCTTGGCCCCCAGGCTGCCGCCCACAACCAGTATCCGCAGCGCCCCGCTGCGGGCCGCGAAGCGGCTCTGGGGCGCCGGCAGGGCGGCGATGGTCTCGCGCACCGGATTGCCGGTGAGCAGGGGCCGGCGGGCGGCGGGAAACGCGCCCGGGAAAGCCTCCATCAACTGGCTGGCCAGGGGCGCCAGCAGCCGGTTGGTCAGACCCGCAACGGAATTCTGCTCGTGAAGCAGCAGGGGGCGGCGCAGCACCCAGGCCATGAGCCCGCCCGGCCCGGTGACGAAGCCGCCCATGCCCAGCACGGCCCGAGGGCGCACGCGGCCGATCACGGCCCCGGCCTGGACAGCGGCGAACGCCAGCATGAAAGGCGCCGCCAGGCGCCGGCCCCAGCCCTTGCCCCGCAGGCCGCTGACCCGGACCCACTCCATGGGCAGCCCCGCCTCCGGCACCACCTGGGCCTCCAGCCCCCGCCGGGTGCCCATCCATACCACCGCGGCGCCGGCCGCACGCAGCTTCTCGGCCACGGCCAGGGCGGGGAACACATGCCCGCCGGTGCCCCCCGCCATGATCAGAATGCGCATGGGTGCGGCGTTCATGTGCGACGCCTCCGCCGGGCCGGCCTCTGCCCCCGGGCCGGCGCGCCGGCCGGAAGCCGATGAACGCTGGCGCGGTTTTCCGAATCGATGCGCAGCAGAAGCGCGACCGCCACACAGGTGGTGATCAGGCTGCTGCCGCCATAGCTCAGCAGGGGAAGCGTCAGCCCCTTGGTGGGCAGCAACCCCATGTTCACGCCGATGTTGATGGCGCTCTGCAGGCCCAGCCACGTGCCGATGCCGTAGGCCAGGAACCCGGAAAAGGCGTCGCCCACATGCTCGGCCACCGCACCGATGGCAAACGCCCGCCACACCACATAGGCGTACAGCCCGACTACCGTGAGCACGCCGGCCAGTCCCAGCTCCTCGGCCAGCACCGCCACCAGGAAATCGGTATGGGCCTCGGGCAGGTAGAACAGCTTCTGCACGCTGCCGCCCAGGCCCACGCCGAACCAGGCGCCGCGACCGAAGGCGATCAACGACTGGGTCAGCTGAAAGCCGCTGTTGAAGGGGTCCGCCCAGGGATTGAGAAAGGTGGTGAGCCGTTGCAGGCGATACGGCGACGACACCGCCAGCACCGCGAGCAGCACCAGGGCACCGCCCACCAGCAGCAGGAACTGCCACCAGCGCACGCCCCCCAGGAACATCATTGTCAGGGCAGTGGCCAGCAGCACCACCGCAGCGCCGAAATCCGGTTCCGCCAGCAGCAGGATGCAGACCAGGCCCACCAGCGCCAGGGGCTTGAGGAAACCGCGGGCCTGCTCGCGCACTTCCTGGCCCCGGCGCACCAGATAACCGGAGAGGTAGAGCAGCAGCAGCAGCTTGGCCGGCTCCGAGACCTGGACGTTCACCGGGCCCATGCCGATCCATCGTGTGCTGCCGTTCACGGTGCGGCCCAGCCCCGGCACCAGCACCACCAGCAGCAGGCCGATGGCGAGCGCCAGCCAGAGCATGCCGGCGCGTTCCCACTGCACCAGACGCACCCTCAGAACCGCCGCCCCGACGGCGAGCCCCACCAGAATGTAGATTGCCTGGCGGATCGCGAAATAGAACGGATTGCCGGTCTGCTTGTCGGCAATGGTCATGGACGCGGAGGTCACCATCACCAGGCCCAGCCCCAGCAGCGCCAGGATCACGCCCAGAAGGCGGTAATCCAGGGGCGGGAAACGCAGTGCCCACGGGCGAGCGGATGCGGCCGGCTGGGCAAGCTGGGCGCGGATGCTCATGTCAGCCGCCTCCGCACCGCGTCCGCGAACACCCGGCCGCGCTCTTCGTAGTTGCTGAACATGTCGAAGCTGGCGCAGGCGGGCGAGAGCAGCACGTCGTCCCCCGACCGTGCCAACTCCCGGGCACGCTCCACCGCTTCGTCCATAGTGCCGGCCCGAACGACCGGCACCACCCCCGCCAGAGCCGTCTCGATAGCCGGCGCATCCCGTCCGATGAGCACCGCCGCCCGGCCGCGCCGGACCAGGGGCTCGCGCAGGGGCGTGAAATCGGCGCCTTTGCCGTCACCCCCCGCGATCAGCACCACCGGACCCGGCATGCCTTCGATGGCGGCCAGGGTCGCGCCCAGATTGGTGCCCTTGGAGTCGTTGTACCAGCGCACCCCGTCATGCTCGGCCACGAACTCGGTACGGTGAGGCAGCCCCGGGAAACGCCGCAGGGCGTCCAGACAGGCATCCAGGGGCAGACCGACCGCCTCGCCCAGGGCGAGAGCCGCCAGGGCGTTGGCCAGATTGTGGCGCCCGACCAGCCGCAGCCCGGCAGCGGGCATCAGCCATTGATCCGCCTTCACCAGCCACTCCCGGTCATCGCGCCGGCGCAGCCCGTAATCCGCCCCTTCGGGCTCGCCCAGGGTGAAGCGCACCCACGGGCGAGCCGGTTCGGCCAGCCCGGCGGCCACCGTGTCGTCGGCGTTGACCACCTGGACGGCGGCTCCGTGGTAGATGCGCTGTTTGGCGCGGCTGTATTCGGCGAGGCTGGCGTAGCGGTCCAGGTGGTCCGGGCTGATATTGAGCACCACCGCCGCGGCGGCCTTGAGGCTGAACGTGGACTCGAGCTGGAAGCTGGACAGTTCCAGCACGTACAGGTCCGGCTCCTGCTCATTGAGCAGCGCCAGCGCCGGGATGCCGATGTTGCCCCCCAGGCGCACATCCCGTCCGGCGCAGCGGGCCATCTCCCCCACCAGGGTGGTGACCGTACTCTTGCCGTTGCTGCCCGTGACGGCCACCACCGGGGCGCGCACCGCCCGGGCGAAGAGTTCGATGTCGCCGATCACCTCTACACCGCGCTGCCGGGCGGCCGCCAGCAGGGGTTCGCGCAGGGGCACGCCCGGGCTGACCACCACCTGCTCGGCATGCTCGAAGGCCTCGGGGTTGAAACCGCCGAGGAACAATGCCACGTCGGGCAACTCCTCCTGCAGGGACGCCAGCTCCGGCGGACGGACACGGCTGTCGGTCACCGCCACCTGGCACCCCTGCCGTGCCAGATAGCGGGCGCAGGACAGCCCGGTCCTGCCCAGACCCACCACCAGCCGCTTGCGCGCCCGAGGCGTGTACTCAGCCATTGCCGCAGATGCCGTCGCCATTCCGCCTCAACGTCAGACCAGGTACAACGTCAATGAAATCAGCACGAAGGTCACACCCACGATCGCCATCTGTCTTTTCACGCTCAGCATGGGGACTCTCCTTTAGCGGATCTTCAGGGTTGCCAATCCCACCAGCACCAGAATCACGGTGATGATCCAGAACCGCACGATCACCCGAGGCTCCGGCCAGCCTTTGAGCTCGAAGTGGTGATGCAGCGGCGCCATGCGGAATATCCGCCTGCCGGTGAGCTTGAACGAGGCCACCTGCAGGATCACGGACACGGTCTCCACCACGAACACGCCTGCCATCAGAAAGAACACCAGCTCCTGGCGCACCAGGACGGCCACCGTGCCCAGGGCCGCGCCCAGGGCCAGGGCGCCCACGTCGCCCATGAACACCTGCGCCGGATAGGCGTTGAACCACAGAAAGCCCAGGCCGGCACCGACAATCGCGCTGCAGAACACCACGACCTCGCCCACGTGGGAGATATGGGGTATGCCGAGGTAGGCGGAAAACTTCACGTGACCGGTGGTGTAGGCGAAGATCCCCAGCGCCCCGGCGACCATCACCGTAGGCATGATGGCCAGGCCGTCCAGCCCGTCCGTGAGGTTGACGGCGTTGCTGGCACCGACGATCACGAAATAGGTGAGCAGAACGTAGCCCCAGCCCATGGGAACGGCCACCTGTTTGAAGAACGGCACGATCAGGTCGGTTTCCGCCGGCGTGGTCGCGGTGGCGTACAGGAACACCGCCGCACCCAGCCCGATCGCCGACTGCCAGGAGTATTTGGTGCGGGCCGACAGCCCCTTGGAGTTGCGCAGCACGAGCTTCCTGTAGTCGTCCACCCAGCCGATGACCCCGAAGGACAACGTCACCAGGAGTACCACCCAGATGTAGCGATCCCGCAGGTCCGCCCACAGCAGCGTGGTCACCGCGATCGCCACCAGAATGAGCGCGCCGCCCATGGTGGGCGTGCCCGCCTTGGTGAGGTGACTGGCCGGGCCGTCGTCGCGCACCTGCTGGCCGATCTGGTAGCGGCTCAGGCGCCGGATCACCATGGGGCCGATGATCAGGGAAATCACCAGGGCCGTCAGCACACCCAGGATGGCGCGCAGGGTCAGGTACTGGAAGACATTGAAGCCGCTGTAGTAGCGGGTCAGGTATTCGGCCAGGAACACCAGCATGATGTCAGTGCCCCCGCTCGTGGGTTCGGGCCCCGGCGGGCGCCGCCGGACCGACCAGGGCGTGCACGGCACGCTCCATCTGCATGCGACGCGAGCCTTTGACGAGCACGCTCACGCCGGGCTGCACGTCGTTGGTCAGGGCCGCGACCAGCGCTTCCATGGTAGGAAAGGGGCGGGCGCCTTCGCCGAAGGCGTCCGCCGCCGCCGCCGCCAGCGGCCCCAGGGCATAGAGACGATCCACCCCCGCCGCGCGCAGCTCGCGGCCGGTCCGGGCGTGCAAGGCTTGGGCGCCGGCCCCGAGCTCGCCCATATCGCCCAGCACCACCCAGCGCCGGCCGCCCCGGGCGCCCAGCACCTCCAGTGCCGCTGCCAGGGAGGCGGGATTGGCGTTGTAGGTGTCGTCGATGATCTCCACCCCGTCTTTCCGGCGGCTGACAGTGAGACGGCCGGGCACCGGCTGCAGGGACCCGAGCCCCTCGCCGACCTGGGTCAGGGACGCGCCGGCTGCCAGAGCGGCGGCGGCCGCGGCCAGGGCGTTCATGACGTTGTGCCGGCCGGGCAGGGCCAGCTGAATCTCCAGCTCCCCGTCCGGCGTCCGCAGGTCCAGACGGCTGCCGGCGCCTTCCGCCTGCCAGGTGGCGCTCACCGCCGCCGGCTTCTCCAGAGCGAAATCCATGACCCGCCGCTCACCGGCCAGCTCGCGCCACAGGGGTGCGTAGGGGTCGTCCGCGTTGATCACCGCGATACCGTCGTCGCCGAGCCCGCTGAACAGCTCCCCCTTGCCCCGGGCCACACCGTCCAGGGAACCGAATCCCTCCAGGTGGGCCGGCCCCGCGTTGGTCACCACGGCCACGGTGGGGCCGGCGATGGAAGCCAGATTGGCAATCTCCCCGCAATGGTTGGCCCCCATTTCCACCACTGCGCTGGCGTGCTCCGCGTTGAGCCCGAACAGGGTCAGGGGCACGCCGATGTCGTTGTTGAGGTTGCCCCGGGTGGCCAGCACTTCGCCCCGGCGACGCAGCACCGCCGCGATCATCTCCTTCACCGTGGTCTTGCCGTTGCTGCCCGTCACGGCGATGACCGGCAGGGAGAAACGCCCGCGCCAGTGCCGTGCCAGATCACCCAGGCAGCGGCGGGTATCGGGCACCACCAGCTGGGCGAGGGGGTCCGCCACGCCATGCTGGACCGCCGCTCCGGCGGCCCCCCGGCTCCGGGCCTGATCCAGGAAGGCATGGCCGTCAAAGCTCGGCCCCTGCAGGGCGACGAACAGGTTGCCCTGCTGCAGCGTGCGCGTATCGGTGCTCACGCCGGCGAACGGCGCGTCGGGCCCCGCCAGCTCCGCGTCCAGCAGCCGGGCGCTCTCGGAAAGCTGCATGGCGATCATGAGGGCCGCCCCAGCCGGGCGCGCACCTGCTCGCGGTCACTGAACGGCACACGCCGCGCGCCGATCTGCTGGTAGTCCTCGTGGCCCTTGCCGGCCACCAGCACCACGTCGCCGGGGCGCGCCCTGTCCACCGCCAGCGCAATGGCCCGGCCCCGGTCCCGCTCCACATAAACGGCGTCCGGAGCCTGCAGGCCGGCGAGAATGTCCACTACGATCTGGGTGGCGTCCTCGTTGCGGGGATTGTCATCGGTGACCACGACCCGGTCCGCCAGCCGCTCCGCGACCCGGCCCATCAAAGGACGCTTGCCGGCGTCCCGTTCCCCGCCGGCGCCGAACACGCACCACAGCGCCCCGTCGCAGTGCTCACGCAGGGCCCCCAGGACCTGTTCCAGGGCCTGGGGGGTGTGGGCGTAATCCACGACCACCAGCGGCTGCCCCGGACCGCCGCCGAAACATTCCATGCGCCCGGGCACCGTGGCGGTCTGCCCCAGCCGATGCAGGGCCTGCTCGAAAGGCACTCCCAGCACCACCAGGGCCCCCAGGGCCCCCAGCAGGTTGCTGGCATTGAATCGCCCCAGCAGCCGGGTGCCCAGGGTGCCGCTGCCCCAGGGGCTGCGCACCCGCAGATGCAGCCCCTGGGGATCGAGCACCAGCTCATCGCCCTGCACGCCGGGACGGTCCGGAGGCAGGGCCTGGAGCCCGTAGGCGAGGGTGTCCAGACCGCCGGACAGGGTCTCCAGCAGCTCTCGGCCGAACGCGTCATCGGCATTGAGCACCGCGTGGGCCAGGCCGGGGCTTTCGAACAGGCCACGCTTGGCGTCGGCATAGCTCGCCAGGTCCCCGTGGTAGTCCAGGTGGTCGCGCCCCAGATTGGTGAGCACCGCGGTATGAAAGCGCACGGCGGTGGTGCGCCCCTGATGCAGGGCGTGGGACGAGGCCTCCATCACCACCCGGCGCGCGCCGGCATCGCGCAGTCCGGCGAGCTCGCGCTGCAGGGCCACCGCATCGGGCGTGGTATGGGTGCCGGCGTCCAGTGCGCCGTAACGCCCGTAACCCAGGGTCCCGATAAGGCCGCAGGGGGCAGTCGCCTCATCCAGCGCCTGGGCAATGAAATGACTGCAGGAAGTCTTGCCGTCCGTGCCGGTGACACCGATCACCGCCAGTTCCCCGGAAGGATGGCCGAAGAACCGGTCCGCGATCACCCCCAGCACCTGTCCGAGCCCGGGCACCGCCACCGCCGGCACGGCCGCGGCGGGCGGCGCCGCTCCCGGCACCGGCTCCCAGACCACCGCGGCCGCCCCTGCCGCCAGGGCCTGATCGAGATGGCGCAATCCGTGGGTGTGACGCCCGGCGCGGGCCAGAAACAGATCGCCGGGCTGAACCCGGCGGCTGTCGGTGGCAAGGCCCTGCACCGTCACCTCCCGATCCGGCTCCAACTCCGCAAGCCCCTCGAGCAGCGCGCCCAGACGATAACCGTTGGCCAGCTCCCGGGCGGCCATCATGCCGCACCCCCCGATCGGCCATGGCCGTTCTGCACCAGGGGCAGGTCGTCGGGCGGGATGTCCAGCAGGCGCAGCGCACCGCTCATGATCTTGGAGAACACCGGTGCGGCCACCAGCCCGCCGAAATAGTCCCCCTTGGGCTCGTTGATCATCACCACCGTCACCAGCCGGGGGTCGCTGGCCGGCGCCATGCCGGCGAACAGGCTGAGGTAGCGATGGGGCGCGTAGCCCCCGGGGATCGACTTGTGCACCGTGCCGGTCTTGCCGGCCACGTGGTAACCGGCCACGGCGGCCCGCTCGCCGGTGCCCTGAGGCGAAACCACCGTTTCGAGCATGGTCCGCACCTGTTCAGCGATATGGGCGCTGAGCACGCGTTTGCCGGCCGGCGGCTTGTTGAGCTTGACGAAGGACACCGGCCGGCGGATGCCGCCGTCGGCCAGGACCGCATAGGCCCGGGCCAGCTGCACCGCGGTGACAGACACGCCGTAGCCGAAGGACACGGTCGCCCGCTCCAGGTTGTGCCAGCGCCGGTAGTTGCTGAGCAGGCCGCTGGCCTCCCCGGGAAACCCGCTGCCGGTGACTTCGCCAAAGCCCGCCCGGGCCAACATGGACCACTCCCGCTTGGGCGGCAGCGAGAGGGCGATCTTGCTGGCGCCCACGTTGCTGGACTTGCGGATGACACCGGTGACATCCAGCATTCCGTAGTCGCCATCGTCACGAATGGTGTGGGAACCCACTTTCAGATATCCCGGCGCCGTGTCGATGGGGGTGTGCGGGGTATACAAGCCGCTTTCCAGGGCGGCGGCGATGGTGAAGGGCTTGAGGGTGGAGCCGGGCTCGAAGACGTCGGTCACCGCGCGGTTGCGCATGGCCGCCGCATGCAGGCGCTTGCGGTTGTTGGGATTGTAGGAGGGCTGGTTGACCATCGCCAGCACCTCGCCAGTGGTCGGGTCCAGGACCACCGCCGAACCGGAGCGGGCATGGTGGGCCAGCACCGCGGCTTTGAGCTCCCGGTAGGCCAGGTATTGGATACGCCGGTCGATGCTCAGGGTCAGCTTGTGCCCGGGCCGCGGGGCGCGGATGCTGTCCACATCCTCGATGATGTGGTGTCGGCCGTCCTGGATCACCCGCTTTTCGCCCGCTTCCCCCCGCAGCCAGTCGTCATAGGCCAGCTCCAGCCCTTCCTGGCCCCGGTCGTCGATGTTGGTGAATCCCAGCACATGGGCGGTCACCTCGCCGGCCGGGTAGTAGCGCCGATACTCGCGCTGCAGATAGACGCCGGGGATCCCCAGCGCCATGACCCGATGGGCCTTGCCCGGCGGCAGCTGACGTTTGAGGTAAACGAACTCGCGGCTGGAGCGTTGTGCCAGCAGGCGGCGCAGGTGACCTCCATCCAGGTGAAGCGCTGCGGCCAGCTTCGCCAGGGTCGGCCCCGCCGTCGGCAACTCCTGGGGGTTGGCCCACACCGAGTCCACGGGGGTGCTGATGGCCAGGGGCTCGCCGCGCCGGTCCACGATCATGCCGCGGTGGGCGGGCACCTTGACCACACGCAGATGCCGGGCGTCACCTTCGTTCTGCAGGAACGCCTTGTCCACCACCTGCAGATCCACGGCCCGGGCCACCAGGGACACGAAACCGCCGGCCAGCAGCCCCAGCACGAGTCGGCGGCGACCGGGGTAGGCGACTTTGGCGGCGCGGCTGTTCATGGCCGGACGATCACCACCTGATTCGGAGACGGGCTCACCATGCCCAGGCGGTCACGCGCCAGGCGCTCCACGCGGCTGTGGGTGGCCCAGGTGCTCTGTTCCAGCTGGAGGCGTCCCCACTCGATATTCATCGCATCCCGCTTCGACTGTAATGACTGCAGCTCAATAAAGAGCTTGCGCGACTCGTATTTGGCGTAAACCAGCGCCAGGGCCGACGACACCACGGCCCCTGCGAGAATGCTCAATGCCAGCGCGCGCCCCTTCACGCCGCGCGCTCCGCGACCCGCAGCACCGCACTGCGCGCCCGGGGATTGGCGGCCACTTCCGCCTCCCCCGGCCGGCGCGCCTTGCCCACCAGGCGCAGCCGGCCGGGCGGGGCTTCGCCGCGCACCGGCAGACCCGGCGGCAGCGGCTCACCACGGGATTCACGGCGCATGAAGCGCTTGACCATGCGATCCTCGAGGGAATGAAAGCTGATCACCGCCAGACGCCCGCCGGGGCCCAGCACCTCCACCGCCTGGCGCAGACCTTCCTTCAGCTCATCCAGCTCCCGGTTGATGTGAATGCGAATGGCCTGAAAACTGCGGGTGGCCGGATGTTTGCCGCGCTCGCGTGCCGGCACTGCCCGGGCGATCAGGTCCGCGAGCTGCACCGTGCGGGTCAGGGGCGTTCTGTCCCGGGTCTGCACCACCGCACCGGCAATACGCCGGGCAAAACGCTCTTCCCCGTAGTCCTTCAGCACGCGGGCGATCTCCCGCTCCGACGCCGTGGCCAGCCACGCCGCTGCGCTGGGGCTGCTAGCGGGATCCATGCGCATGTCCAGGGGTCCGTCGTGGGCGAAGCTGAAGCCCCGCTCGGCGGCATCCAGCTGGGGGGAGGAGACCCCCAGGTCCAGCAGCACGCCGCTGACCGACCCCGCCCATTCCAGGCTCCTGACCCGCTGTTCGAGCATCGCGAACGAACCCCGTTCGACCGTAAACCGCGCGTCACTTCCGAACCGGCGGCGCGCCGCCGCCACCGCCTCCGGATCCTTGTCCATGGCCAGCAGCCTGCCCTCAGGGCCCAGCCGCTCCAGAATCGCCCCGGCGTGGCCTCCCCGTCCGAAGGTGGCATCCACGTAGCGCCCGTGGGGCTGCACACTGAGCGCTTCCAGCACCTCCTCCAGCAGTACGGGCCGGTGCGCCTGCTCCTGCGCCATGGGCCTCAGAGGCTCAGGGTGCTCAGGACTTCGGGCCCCGACCCCGCCAGCTCCTCGCCCTCGTACGCATCCCGCATCCGGGCCCAGGCTTCCTCGTTCCATATCTCGAACTTGTTGCCCATACCCGCGAGGATGACGCGCTTGTCCAGGTCGGCATACTCGCGCAGGGTCGCGGGAACGATGATGCGGCCATGGCCGTCCATCTCCACCTCCACCGCCTGACCCAGCATTCTGCGCTGGAGCCAGCGGGTCCTGCTGTCCTGGTTGGGCAGCCGTGTCAGCTTGCGCTGGACTTCTTCCCACTCGGGGTAGGGATACAGAGACAGGCAGCGGTCCACATGGTGCATCGTGACCGCCAGACGACCGTCACAGGAACTCATCAGGGACTCCCGGAACCGCGTGGGCAGGGCCATGCGACCCTTCGCGTCCAGGTTGACGGGGTTACCACCGTAGAACACCGGAGCCCCCTTTGGATCCCCAATTTCCCATTTATATCCACTTTATCCCACTTTTCGCCACTATAGGTAGCCATCATGCACCATGTCAAGGGAATTTGCCCCGAAGCACGAAAAATTCCTGCTGGAATGACAGTAACTTAGGCTCGCCGGCCCCGGTGCCGGCGGGGGCGCGTCACAAAGAGGATCGCAAAATCATCGGGTTGTTCGAGAGAGCTACGGTGGCTTCTAACATGGCGGATCCATGCGGCGCCGGCACAGGGAGTCAGACAGGATGGCCCGCCACCTGGGCCTGCAGACGTGCGGCAATGGCCCGGGCCATCTGCTGCCACTGCCCGGCCAGGGGCTGGGGCAGCTCTGCGTCCACGGTCTCGGCGAACAGCGCCAGCCAGCGCCGGAAGTCCCCGGCCGTGAGCCCCAGGGGCTGATGCCGACCGACCATATCCACCGGGGCCGGGGCGGCCACCCGCCCGCCCATGGCCACCCACCAGAACTCGGCGATGCGGGCTTCGTGTTCGGCGAAATCCCCTATGGCGGCAAAGTGCGGCGCCAGCACCGGATCGCGCCGCAGACGGTCATAGAAGTGATGGACAATGCGCTCGAGTCGGGCGCGACCGACCCTGTCGCACAGGGGAACCAGCTTGCGGTGGGATGGGGACGGCATCGGTACTGCCCGGCGGGCCGCCCGGGTCGGGCGGTCCGCCCCATGGGGGAAACCGCGCTTATGATATCAGGTATGGGAACCCAGCGGCGAGCCATCTGAACCG